>JAOZPY010000190.1:3271-5835 GCA_029932495.1 Desulfobacterales bacterium | reverse complement strand
CGGCCAGGTTCAGACGGGCGTCTTTGTATTCGAAGTTTCCCTCCTTCCAGATAAAAATATCGAAAATGATGTTTTCCACCTGGTCGCGGACGAGCTTTTGTAATTCTGCATTGGAAATCAGCCCTTTTTCGACCAGCACCTTCCCCAGGGCTTTCTTTTCCTGCTTGCCCTGTGCCAGGCAGGTATTCAGCTGATCACTTGATATCAACCCTTTGCTTTGCAGATGGAAGCCCAGCCGATTTTCCTTCTGGTTGCCGGTGGCGTAAACAATGTCACCATCCTGGAAATAAATTTTGACCTGTTTTTGTGTGTTTTGCACCTTCAAAATGCCGGTTTTTTGATCCGCGTTCAGCAGTTGGAAAATACTGTTCAAAAAAAAAGTATCCAGGTTTCCCTTCAGTGACATGAAAAATCAACCTCCGCCTGTTTCAGTGCTTAAAAATCATTCAGCTTCCTGATACACGTCCTTGCATATATATGATTATTGGCAATTTTTTCAAAATCTTGAACACTTGCAGTGCAAATTCTTAAAAAATCGGGGTTATTTGCTATCACCCGGATCCTTGCCACTGATTGCCGCTAAGACGTTGCCTAAATTTTTCCGGGCATAGGTCAATGTTGGATCAATGCGCAGGGCCGTGTTGAACTGGGCGACGGCATCCTGAAGGCGGCCTTTGCGAACCAGTGCAGCTCCCAGGTTGCTGTGGGCAATGGCGTATCGTGGCTCAAAGCGGATGGCCAGGCGATAGTGATCGATTGCCTCATCAAGGCGGCCTTTGCGAAAATAAATGTTGCCCAGATTATTCGCGGCCAGATAGTTGTTCGTGGTAACAGCCAGCGCGTTTTCAAAAAGCCGGGTGCCATCACGCCAGTATCCAATCTGAATCCAGGATATCATCATAAACATCCCCATCAGAGCAGCAACAGCGGTTCCCAGCACAATGCGCCGATAGCGCCATCCTGTCAGCAACTTCGCAATGCCCCACACCAACATGATAAATACACCGATCAGTGGAATGTAGGTATAACGATCGGCCATTGCGTGGGCGCCCACCTGCAGAACGCCACTGACCGGTAGCAGGGTCCCAAGATACCACAGCCATCCGACGAGCAGATAGGAATGGCGGCGTGAAACCTTTAGAACCCCCCAAGTAATGACCAGAAGCAGGATTAGCGCTCCCATGGCCTGAAAGGCTGAAACCTTTTCGGGAAACGGATAAAACACGGCCAGCTGCTGGGGCCATAAGGTTTTAAACAGATAGGTTGCGTAGGATATCAGCGCATTGAGAATTCTTTCGTCCAGCGGTTGTGCAAACGCACCTCCATATGCCTTGATAGGCTGCGTTATCAGCGTCACCAGGGCAAAGACGCCCGAAATGGCAAAAAATGGCAATTTTTCGACAATCAGATTAAGTGTCGGCCTTGCTCCGCCACGCTTCATATCTGATTCGGCTGCGTTCCATTGCAGACGCTCCAGGGGCCAGAAATCCATCAGCAGCAGGACAAACGGCAGGGTGACCAGCATCGGTTTGGCCATCATACCCAGGATGAAAAAAACAAGAGCAGCCAGATATGCTGTCCATTTGGGATGCCGGACAAAGACCACGTACGCCCCCATGGTCAGCAGCCAGAAAAAGGTGCTCAGCACATCTTTGCGTTCCGCCACCCAGGCAACCGATTCAACATGTAGCGGATGCAGTGCAAACAGCGCAGCCATAACAGCGCTGCAACCCACATTGCCGGTCATGTTTGCAAAAATCAAAAAAAGCAGCAATGCATTGGCAGTGTGCAACAACAGGCTGCTGAAATGGTGGCCGCCCGGATGCAATCCGAACAGCTGAACATCCAGCATGTGAGACAGCCATGTGATCGGGTGCCAGAATTCAGCGTGGGAGGTGGTAAATGCCCATTTAATACTCTGCAGGGTGAGACCCGCCTGGACATACGGGTTGCGGGTGACATAAACATCATCGTCATAGTTTACAAAATTGAAATGGATCACCTGCCAGTAAATGACAAGTGTGGCAAGGATCAGCCCCAAACATATCCAGGCGGCCAGGGGCAGACCGCAGATCTTTTTAGAAGATTTTTCAGTGCCGATCATTAAAGAAGTTGGAACAAGCAGCAATGGAATCGCAAAAAGTGATTATCAAACATCCTTATAAAGCACTATTTTTATAGTTTACCTTTCAGTTGAGTGATTGTCAATTTTGTATTCTCCTTGACCTGCTTTGACGCTTGAGTTTATAGTGTCCCATAATTTTGCCGGTTTTCGAATTAAAGCTCCCTGCAGCGAGCTGCAGGGAATGCGCTTACCTGAACGGAGACACCCAATGGTCGAGGCACGCGAGAATCAGATAACAAGAACCCTGACGGAAAATGAAGCCAAAACGCTCTTGCACGAATTCGGCGTGCCGGTGGTTGCGGAAAAGGTGGCCGCCACCCCCCAGGAGGCAGCCCGCTATGCGGCGGACATGGGCTACCCGGTGGTTCTCAAGGCACTCGGCGCCTCTTTGCTGCATAAAACCGAACGCGGGTTGGTGCACCTGAATCTGGCCGATGAG
>JAOZPY010000190.1:0-3171 GCA_029932495.1 Desulfobacterales bacterium | reverse complement strand
GCTTCCGGAACAATCGGCAAGTGGGGGCACTCGTTGGTGGTCAACACAATCAGCGGGGGCTTTGAAGGTGAAATTTATCCCGTCAATCCCCGGGGCGGCACCATTGCCGGACGGAAGGTGTATCGCTCGGTTGCTGAAATACCGGCCGAAATCGATCTGGCCGTCGTCACCATCCCGGCACCGGCCGTGGCTGCTCTGATGCCGGAGTTCCGCAAGAAGGGCATTCGCAACATGCTGCTGATCAGCTCCGGTTTCGGTGAAACCGGTAAAGATGGCAAACAGCTGGAGCGAGAGCTGGTCAAAGCCGCCCGTCAGGCAGGGGTACTGGTACTGGGCCCGAATACCATGGGTATTAGCAACCCGCATATCCAGTTGTACTGTACCGGTTCTCCGGTGATACCCCAGCCTGGCTCCACCGCCATGGTGGCCCAGTCCGGCAACATGGGAATTCAGCTGCTGGCCTTTGCCGAGCAACAGGGCATCGGAATTCGGGCTTTTTGCGGATCGGGCAACGAGGCCATGATGACCATTGAAGACTATCTTGACGGGTTCGAGGTGGATTCCCTGACCCGGACCGTGATTCTTTACGTGGAAAGCATTAAAAACGGCCGGCGGTTTTTTGAAAGTGCCCGCCGGGTTGGAAAGAAAAAGCCCATCGTTCTGCTCAAGGGAGGTCAAACCAAAGCCGGCAAACGGGCGGCCCAAAGCCATACAGGCGCCATGACATCGGACACCCGAATATTCAATGCCGTCTGCCGCCAGGCCGGTATCATTAAAGTCGAACGCCCGATGGATCTTCTCGATCTGGCGGCGGCTTTCTCTTCACTGCCCCTGCCGGCCGGCAATCGGGTGGCCATCATGACACTGGGCGGGGGATGGGGGGTGGTCACCGCGGACCTGTGTGCGGAATTCAACCTGGACGTACCCGATCTCACACCGGAGCTGATTTCCAAGCTGGACCGCTTGCTTCCCAGCTACTGGAGCCGTTCGAATCCCATTGACCTGGTCGGCGAAAGAGACACGTCGCTTCCCATGACAGTCGTGGAAGAGCTCATGAAATGGGACGGCTGTGATGCCGTGATCAACCTGGGTATCATGGGGCGTCGAATCATGGTAAAACGCTTCGGCCAGTTCGTGTTAAAAGCCGATTCCAAGTATTCCGCCGAATTCATCGATCAGCTCAACCGCCAGTTTCTCGAATTCGAAGAAACCTATATCCAGCATATTGTCAAACTGATGGACCGCTACCGCAAGCCCATATTCGGCGTCAGCATTTTGCCCGATGAAAAAAACCAGACCCTTTACAGGGTGGGCGACAGCCCCTTTAAAGGGGTATTTTATCCCACACCGGAGCGTGCCGTCCAGGCCTATGCAAAGATGGTGGAATATCAGCATTTTTTAGATCGTCCCTGATTAAGATTTTTCTCTTGAGGGGGAACGGATGCTGTGGTAAAGGGATCTTTTTCGGACAACAAACGCGATCTTCGAATATGAAAAGAATGTGGCAATGACAAAAAAAAACTTCAAATACCGCTACGACTTTGAAATCGGCTACCTTGTGAAAAGTCCCTGCAAGAAGTGCGTCAATAAAAAAATTCTTCCTAAATGCGCCGCCAACTGCAGCCTACTGGATAAAATCCAGGAGCTTTTGTCAGAAGCCGTATCGTGCACCCGGCGAAGCTGATCCAATTGAGCCCTATTTCCACAGTGTATCCCGCAGGCCCGACGTTCTTTCGATTTTTCGTTTGACAGCACTTTTAAAGACGGCTTCAGTGCCCCAGATGGAAACCGTTTTGCGGGCCCGCGTCAGTGCGGTGTAAATCAGTTCCCGGCTCAGCAGTGGATAATCCTTATCCGGCAAAACAATTACAACATGGTCAAATTCCGACCCCTGGCTTTTATGAACCGTCAAGGCATAAACCGTTTCATGCTCGGGCAGTCGATAGAATGCAAACAGGCGGGGCTCGCCATCCCCGGCTTCGGGGAAAAACACCTTCAATCTGTCATCCGCTGATTGCGGATCGAACAGGGTGATACCGATATCGCCGTTAAAAAGACCGAGGTTGTAATCGTTACGGGTCACCATGACCGGCCGGCCGCGATACCACGGCCCATCACTGGCAGGGGATGGCGTGATCAGTTTTTCACGGCTTAAAACCTGTTCTGCCACGCGGTTTAGGGCCATCGCACCGAAGGGCCCGATCTTCAGGGCGCACATGATCTTGAAACGATTGAACGCTTCAAGGGCCGAAAGCGGGTCATTTTCCGCCAGGTATTCTCGATAACCGTCACAGATGACCGGGGCCAGTTCCTGTGACAGGCGGCCGTCGGAGCCAGCCATGTGCCAGTTGACAGTCGTTTCGGCAGGATTATTAAGCAACTCCAAAGCGGTATCGGCGTCACCGCGGTTGACCGCCCGGCTGAGTCCGCCAATGCCACCGTCAACGCAAAAACGATAGCTTTCCTCTAAAACCGTGATACAGTCCTGCAGCCCCGTCTGTTCGCCGGAAAATGTGTGCGATCCGCAAAGCGCCGTGCGCGTCAGGCGCTCCAATTTTTCGGCAAAATCAAGAGAAAATCTGTGGGGCACGTGCCGGTTGCAAATATCACCCAGCACCGATCCCGCCTCAACGGAGGCCAATTGATCCTTGTCTCCCAGCAACAGAAGTCGGGCATCCTTCGGCATGGCCTGAAGCAGTTTCGACATCAGCGCCAGATCCACCATCGAGGCTTCATCAACCACCACCATATCGGCGATCAGCGGATTGTCCCGGTTGTGGCGGAAATAAGGTGTGCCAGCGATGGGACGCAGCAAACGGTGAATGGTATACACATCGGTGGGAATGAGATCTTTCACCGCATCGCTGCAATTCAGCTCCCCGCGGGCCCGTTTAACGGCTTCGGCAAGCCTGGCAGCCGCTTTTCCCGTGGGAGCGGCAAGATAAATCACCGGACGGCCGGGATGGCTGCAAATGATCAAAAGGGCCAGGATGCGTGCGATCGTATAAGTTTTTCCGGTGCCAGGACCGCCGGTAATGATGCTGAAACGTTTCAATACGGCAATGGCCGCCGCAATTTTCTGCCAGTTGATCTGCCCGTTGCTGTCCGCTAAAAAAAGGTCTTCAAGGCCCTGCTCCAGGTTACGCAAATCAACATCCGGCTGGGGACCGG
>JAOZPY010000189.1 GCA_029932495.1 Desulfobacterales bacterium | reverse complement strand
CAGGTGGCCCTGCGCATCATTCCCTTTCTGGTGGCCATCCTGGTGGCGGTGGGCATGCTGCGGGCCAGCGGCGCCCTGGATGCCATTGTCGGGGCCCTGGGCAGTGTCACCGGCCGGGTCGGTCTTCCGGCCGAGGCGCTTCCCATGGCCCTGATGCGGCCGCTTTCCGGATCAGGGGCTTACGGGATTCTGGCCTCGATCATCAACGATCCGGCCGTCGGGCCCGACAGCTACACCGGCTATCTGGTTTCCACCTTGCAGGGATCGACCGAAACCACTTTTTATGTCATGGCGGTTTACTTCGGCGCTGTCCAGGTGCGCCGCATCCGCCACAGCCTGGCCGCCGCCCTGACCGCTGATGCGGCCGGTGTGATTTTCGCCGTCCTGGCGTGCATGTTTTTTCTGGGACATTAGCCCTTAAGATAACGGTCCAACTCCCCGGGCAGATTTGACGCAGCGCCTGGTGAGGGCAATTTGGATTAGTTCGAAATTTCGGCGGGAAATTTCGTTTCAATCATCCGGACGAGGCTGTTCGCAGTGGTGATGTTTTCCGATATGACGAAAACCTCCTGTCGGGAATTGTAAAAGACCCACGTGCGATGAAAGACGGGTGTGCCGTCTGGAATTTCCAGCAACCCAGCGGTTTCGGCATCACAGATCCAGGGCCGCAGGGTTTGGTGAATCCGTACGGACCGGTAACGGCCCCGTTTGATTTCTGTTTGCAACAAAGTGGTTTTGCGCAGCTTTTTTTCACCAACCTGTGAAACAACACTGGCAGGATACCAGGCAGTTGAAACCCGTTTATGTCTCGGAACTTCACGGGAGGCCCAAAGGCGCTGGACTTTGAAAATCAATCCCTTGCGGTAGCTGTTGGCTTGCTGCCCATAATAGCCGGCCACCCGGCGCGGTGGATCGATCCAACCACAGAACAGGGGCCGGGCCTGAACATCCTTCAGGGCGCTCTTGCTCAAATCGCGCAATGATGTCGGATTCCAGATGGGCAGATCGACTTCATCTCGCACGATTATTCCTGTCCCGCGCTTTTTAACGATTAACCCCTCCTTTTCAAGCAATGCCAGCGCCCTTCGTACCGTGGCGTGGGAGACGCCGTAGCGGGCATGCAGCTGTTCGATATTCGGTATTCGGGCCCCGGGCTGGATTTCGCCAAGCATGATATTGTTTTTGATCATCAGGAAAAATTGAAAATACAGCGGAACGTTGCCTTCTTTGAATTTCATATTCATACCTAAATTATGACTATTTGACGTCATATATTATATATTTACTTGACATAATCCCGGTGAAGTGTCAAACAAAATTGAGCTCATCAAAGTTTATTGGGATTCACCACAATACCGTTCGGACAAGGAGATTGCGTGGCCAAGATTCTGGAACATCATACCAAACAACTGCTGGGCAAAAATGGGATCCTCGTACCGGCGGCTGAAGCGATTGACTCGCTGCAAGCACTCGACGCCGTGGCCGCCTCGGTGCCGCTGCCCTGGATGATCAAAGCTCTAGTCCCCATGGGCAAAAAAGGCAAGGCCGGCCTGGTCCGGCCGGCACCGGATATTGATACGGCCAGAAGCATTGCCAGCGAAATGCTGGGCACCGAAAAAGCCGGCTGTCGGATTGACAGACTGCTCGTTGAAAATCGGTGCGCCATCCAAAAGGAGCTTTTCGTTTCAATCACATACGACAATTTGTCCCGAACGCCGGTGATTCTTTTTTCCACCCGGGGGGGCATGGAGATTGAACAGCTGGTCCGGCGACACCCACAGCGGCTGTTTCGTCGCGAAATCAACATCGTTGAGGGCTTTCATGCCTTCCAGGCGCGCAGTATCTGCTTTGAAGCCGGACTCGACAAAAGCGAAACGGCCAAAGTTGCCCCCGTTCTGGTCTCGATATACGCCCTTTTTTACAGTCTGGATGCCAGACTGCTGGAGATCAACCCCCTGGCCATCACCGAGACGGGAGAAGTCTGTGCAGTCGGAACCTTGCTCAATGTGGATGATGAGGCACTTTTTCGGCATCCCGAGCTGGCCGGGATCGCCCAGTATGGTGCCGAGCGCAGCCTGTCCAACCTGACCGAACGGGAGAAAATGGTTGTCGAGGCCGACCTGGCCGCCCCGGGAAGCGGCGCGGTGCGTTACACCGAATTTGCAGACGGGGATATCGCCTTTAACATCGTTGGGGGCGGGGCCAGCCTGATCGCCATGGACGCCATCATTCGCTGCGGCGGCCGGCCGGCCAACTACAGCGATGTCGGCCCCGGCAAGGGCAGTAAGGACAAAATGGTGGCCCTGTTGCAGGCGACTTTGACCAAGCCCGGCATTAAAGCCTTTATCACGGGGGCCAATATCATCGGTGCTTCGGATATATCAGGGATCGGGGAAGGGGTTGCCCAGACCCTGAAAATGCTGGCAATTGATCCATTGAAAATTCCAACGGTCGCGCGCTGGGCGGGAATCGGTGAAGAAAACGCAAGAAAGGCTTTTGAAGCCATCCCCGGATTACACTATTTCGGCTCTGAAGTAAGCATAGAGGAAGCGGCGGAAAAAATAGTTGAACTGGTCAAAGCCGGGCACATAAAGGAGGGGACGGGCAAGTGAGCATCCTGATCGACGAAAACACGCGTGTTGTTATCCAGGGGCTGAGCGGCCACCAGGCTCAGTTTGACACCAAAGGCAGTCTGGCCTATGGCACCGAGGTGGTGGCCGGGGTGGTGCCGGGGCGCAGGGGCCAGAGCGTGCTCGGCTTGCCCGTTTATAATACCGTGGCTGAAGCCGTGACAGAATGCGGGGCAGATGCCTCGGTGATTTACGTGCCGGCTCAAGGGGCCAAAGATGCTGTTCTGGAAGCCGTATACGCCGGAATTAAACTGGTTTTGATCATCACCGAAAAAATTCCATTCCGTGATTTTTCCGAGGCTTTTTACATTGCCCAATCCCGAGGCGTGCGCTTGATCGGCCCCAATTCAAACGGTATCATCAGCCCTGCGAAATCCAAAATGGGTATTCTGGGCAATGCCCCCCAATATTTCATGCCGGGACCGGTGGGAATTCTTTCCCGCTCCGGCGGCATGAACCATGAGATTCCGAATCTGCTCACCCGCGCCGGGATCGGGCAAAGCACCTGCGTTTCCATTGGCGGTGATTTGATGGTCGGCACCACCTTTCGGGAAGGTTTGGAGCTTTTCGAGCAGGATCCGGACACCCGGGCGGTGGTGATGTACTGCGAGCCAGGTGGCCGGATGGAAGAAGAGGCTGCCAATTTTATCCGCAGCGGGGGATTCTCCAAGCCGGTGGTCGCTTTTGTGGCCGGCATGTTTATGGAGAATATGCCCCAGGGGATGCCATTTGGACATGCCGGGGCGATTATCGAACAGGACAGGGGCAGGCCCTCTGCCAAAAAAAAGATTTTGGCAGAGGCCGGGGTCCGGGTCGCCGAGCGAATGTCCGATATTCCCGAACTGCTTGCCCCCCTGGTTGCCAGAGATGAACTGAAATGAAAACGATCAGCGCTGGTTAAAATATTTCTCAAAAGTCAAGGTAACCTGCCACCTTATAGCGAAGTCAACATGCATATTGCGCGGAGCGACCGCCGCTTTTTGAGAAACAACATATTTTTCAACAACTGATCAAAGGAGGTTGCACATGAAGCTGGAGAAACAATTAAAAAAAAGCGCGTGGATAATCGCCATTTTGTTGAGCGTTCTGTGCTTTGGGGCGGGTTCTGTACTGGCGGCCGATTTCAACTGGCGCAAGTATGAGGGGACCACCCTCCGTGTTTTGTCGGGCAAAAGCGCTTTTACCAAGTTAACCCTGAAGCATATTGCCGAGTTTGAAGCCGCCACCGGCATCAAGGTTCAGCATGAAGCCTATCCTTCCATGCAGCAGCGCAAAAAGGTCCTGATGGAACTGGGTGCCGGCAACAAGGATCTGGATGTCTTCGGGGGGATGATGAAGATGGCGTTTCAATATGAAAAAGCTGGTTGGCTGCAGTCACTTGACGGATACATCCGCAATAAGGCGTTGACCAATTCGGATTTTGACTATCAGGATTTCTTTCCCCGGACCCAGGCGATTATCAATGGCCGGATCATCGGTCTGAGCAACAGTGTCAATCCCCAGGTTCTTATCTATCGCAAAGATCTTTTTGACAAATACGGCGTCAAGGTGCCGACCAACTGGAAAGAGCTGGAGCAGGCGGCTAAAAAATTGACCCTGGACACCAACGGCGACGGTAAAACAGATGTCTATGGCTGGATTGCACGGATGAACAATGAAAATACGGCGCCCTTTGCCAATTTTCTCTATAACAACGGCGCAACCTATCTGGACAAAAACCGCAAACCGGTTTTTAACTCCCCCCGGGCAGTGGAAGCCTTTAAATTTTATGGCCATCTGGCCAAGCAATACGGCCCTCCCGGTGCGGCAGCCCTTGGCTGGAAAGAAGTGGTGGGAGCCATGGCCCAGGGAAAGGCGGCCATGACCGTCGAAATTTCAATTTTTGCCAAGCTGGTGCTGGAAAATCCCAAGCGTTCCAGGGTCGCCGGCAAGCTGGGCTATGCGCCTTTTCCGGCCGCCAAAGGGGGCATCCCCAAAGCCATGCTGCCCTGCAATGTGCAATTCATAAGTGCGCTTTCCCAGAAAAAAGAAGCGGCCTGGCTTTATACGCAGTTTATGGCTGCCAAGAAAAGAATGCTCCAGTTTCAGATGTTCGGTTTGCCCATGACCCGCCGGTCATGCTGGGAAAATCCGAAATTCAAGGCTTCCGACAAGCTGCCGCAGCTTTCGAAAATCCAGATGGATGCCATTAATAACGGCATTGTCGGTTTTGAGATCCCGATTGCCGGTTTTGCGGAAGCCCGATCCGTCATCGAACATGTGATTTACACGGCCTATGAAGGCGGCAATGTGCAGCAGGCGGCCGACGGGGCGGTCAAACAGGTAAAAGAGATTATGAAGCGCACAGAATAGGAAAACCGGGGCTGCTTGCGAAAATCTATTTTTGGAGAAACGGATGGCCCGCAATTCCATCAGCGAAGTTGTGCTGGACACAATCGACCGTCATATTCGCTGGCTTTTCCCCCTGCCGGCATTCATCATCGCAGGGGGACTTTTTATCTACCCCTTTGGGCGGCTCATATGGTTGAGTTTCCATCACTGGATGCTGACTATCCAGCAGCCGCCGACCTTCGTGGGTTTTGCCCAGTATATATACGCTTTCACCGAAGACCCGCACTTCTGGAAATCCATCTGGCTGACCTGTTATTTTGCGTTTGCTTCCGTTGCCGGGCAATTTATCCTGGGCTTTGCTTTGGCCCTTCTGTTCAACAGGCAATTCAAAGGCGAGTCTGTTTTTCGCACCCTGATGCTGTTGCCGATTATTGCCACCCCGGTGGCCATGAGTCTGGTCTGGTCCATGCTCATGAATCCGATGATGGGACATCTCAACTACTATCTTTCGCTGGTGGGTTTGGGTCCCTCGACGTGGGTGGCTGACAGCGCAACCGTTATGCCCTCCATTATTATGGTTGAAATCTGGCACTGGACGCCGATGACCATGCTGATTCTGCTGGCCGGGCTCAAAAGTTTGCCCAGGGATCCGTTTGAAGCCGCAATCATGGATGGCGCCTCCCGGAGCCAGGTGTTTTTCAAGATTACCCTGCCCCTGATGCAACCTTACATCTTTTTGGTGTTTATTTTGCGGCTGGTTCACAGCCTGAAGGTTTTCGATAAAATCTATGTGCTTTCCTCGGGCGGCGGACCCAACCGGGCGGCGGAAACGCTGAATCTGATGATTTACAACCAGGCCTTTCTGGCACTTAATTACGGGTATGCCTCGGCCCTGGGCATGATTATGTTGATGATTATTTTAG
>JAOZPY010000188.1:5026-5906 GCA_029932495.1 Desulfobacterales bacterium | reverse complement strand
ATGGGATAGTAACGTGGTTTGATTTGGGCACTGTCAAAGTCGAAAAGAATATCCGCTGGCACCGGGCAACCATTCGATTCCACTTCAGCGCCGGGAGCTGTATCGCGACATTGATCCAGCTCATCGGTGATCCCGTCGCCGTCCGTATCGGCAGCCTCACCCTGCGTCTTGGCAGTAAGCATTTGCTGCGCTGCAGGTTGTTTTGAACAGCCGTTATGACCAACTGGTGCGTCCCACATGGTGTTGTCGCACGCATCGGCCGTATCCGGTACACCATCACCGTCAACGTCCTTGTCTGCGGGGGGCAGCTTGCGGTAATCCTTCAAAAGAAATTTGCGGGCGTTAAACTGGATGGCTTTCAAATCCGACTTGTTGACCGTCAGCCGAGCAATGGCATCCGGTGCAATCCGCAGGCGTTCCAGCAGCAATTGGCCGTGTACCAGATCCCCATTGGTAGACAGCAAGGAAACGTCCCCGATCGGGTGCTTCGTAAATTCAAGCCGGTTAAGCTGCTGCCGCGTATAGGCAAGGATGCTCCCGGCTGTTCGGATTTCTATGCGGTCGTTGAGCAGTTGGCCGGAAAAGCGATCATTATTGGTCATGGTGAAAACAGTGGTCAGCACCGGCCGGCGCCTGCTGTCGATATCAAACAAAATTTCTTTAATATCCGGCATGCCGAGTGTTTTGGCAGTATTATCTTCAAGATGGATCCGGATATTTTTGTTCAGCAGGTGACCGGAGAAAATATCATTATTGACGGTATGAAAACGGGCCTCAGACGACGGTGTATCCGTAATGGTCAGGGCCTTGAGAAAGCTGTTTTTTATTACGATCTGGCCATAGGGGGCCTGGATGGCAAAGTAATCATCCTGGACGCTTC
>JAOZPY010000188.1:0-5016 GCA_029932495.1 Desulfobacterales bacterium | reverse complement strand
CCCAAAATGGCTCAATTTTAAAAGACCGTTGACAGACGCTTCCAACCAGGCGGTCACCATTTTTCAGCCATACGGTGTCCGAATAGGCCGTGGCAGTATATAGCAAAACAGCGACAAGCAGCACCCATGCAATGTTGAACACTTTTCTCATTGAAGATCAACCTCCCCGGATATTGGTGACAACCCTATAAATAAGTATAGAAGAAAAACAGAAGGGTGTCAAACAAAGGTAGGCCTTGATTTTAGGCAGTTAGATGTTTTCAAGATGATGCTTTCCCGTTTCATAAAGAAAAGCAGTGAAAATTTTAATCAACAGACAAATGTGAGCCCGAAAAGGGTGAGATTGCCAAGGCAGTGAATCGTGATGGGAGTCAGCAGGTTTTTTTCTTTTTCGTAAGCAAGCGCAAAAACGATGCCGCCGACAGCCTGGGTGAGCGGAATGGTGTTGCCGTTCAGGTGGGGCAGTACAAACAGCACGGTGCTGATCACAATGGCGGTAATAATTCCCCTTGACCGAAAAAAACCATAAAGAATGCCCCTGAAAAAGATTTCTTCTGCTACCGGAGCGATCACGCCGCCGACGATAAGCAGGATAAGCGGATGCCGGGCTTGCGCAGCCGGCAGGGGATGTCTGAAAAAGACAACCGGATCCATGCCGGCAATATACAATGCGCCGGCTATAATCACGGCTGCCACTGCAAAACAGGCTGACCAGAGCAACCCCTTCAGGAACCCTGCCCACATTTTTGATGCCAGGCCGATGACCGCAATATTTTTTTCTATCCACAGGCAGATGCCGGTCAGCAGGAAAATTTCCAGCAACCTCAAGATTCCAAGACCGATCAGAGGCGGCAGGATGTGACCGGTTCCGATCATGCGGTCGGCAATTTCCAGTCCAACAACAGCAAAAATGGACACCGCCAGGGTTTTCAGGGTGATTTTCGTTGTTTCCATCCAAGAGACCGCAATGCCCGGTAGGCATATAACTGGCTGTACCAGTGCTCTGAGGTTTTCAGTAAGGTTAAAATCGGATCGATGGCCCGACGGTTTTTACGTCGGCCGAGTGCGTGCAGCGCCATGCAGCGGACATTGATATTGGCATCGTCTATCAATTGCAGCAGAACGCGATAGGTCTCCGGCCCGCGGCTGACTGCAAGGGCTTTTGCCAGCCAGTAGCGCTGTGGTATTATCGAACTTCTAAGTAGCACCGGGTAAGCCCGGTACCTGCTGATGTCCAGACGGTTTTTTTCAGCCACTTTAAGGCCCGCAACTCGGACCTGCCACCGCGGTGCTTCCAGGGCCGAAGCGATGTTTTGAACCGTGACGGTCTCGCTTCTGCTGGTTTGGAAAAATGCCAGGCTGGCAAAGCCGATCAGAAAACACATGACAGAGGCGAGCAGGGCGGATGTTGCCGGATTGGTGAAAACAACAAACAGGTAATAAAGCAGTGCGTGAAGAAAAAAGTAGATTGCAACGGGAAATCCAATCAGCAGTGAGATAAACGTCAGGTAGCGGAAGACAGCATGCCGGTCGCTTTCTCGGGACAGCCGGTGCAAGGCTGTTGCCGGATCTGATAAAAAACGCTGGATCGGCAATTGAAACAATTGACAGCCGTGGCTTTTAAACACAAGGCCGGCATTTTTTTCACCGAGGGTTACATCGACCCCTATATCGGCGTTCACTGGCAGGTAGTCATGGCCCAGCAGTATTTTTTCCAGTTTTTCCAAGAGGCCGGGGTTGGTGATATCTTTCAGATGGCAAGTTCGGATTGTTTTTTGATCCAGGGATTTAAAAGCTTGCGCCGGATAGAGCGTATAGCGGTAGTAAAAACTGACGAAGCTTTTCCCCCAGGAATTGGACCACAGAAGGTTGTCCCGTATATCCACTATGAGGCTGCCGTCCAGCTGGGTAAACCAGAGCAGAGCGAGCAGTGGAATCGGAACGATATGCACCCAGCGTTGTGTACGATGCGATTCAATGGGATCTGCGGGCATTCGTTTAAGCGTTATGGCAAAAAGAATCGGCGGAATGAGAAGAAAGTACAAACTGGGCCATATACTCCAGCCCTGGATGTTGACTGCGAGCAGCAATGCCGCCCAGGCGACCAGAAAAAAAATGAGGATAACTTTGCTCTTTGTAAAAAAGCGTCGCCAGATCCAGGCCAACGCTATAGACGCCAGGCTGATGCCGGCACCGATGCTGAAGGTGAAAAAAAGCCCTCCCAGAAAGGCGGTGGTTATTTTTTCCAGGCTGGCTGCCACCTGCTGGTTGGGCACCGGCAGGTAGCCGGCTGCTTTGACAGCCGCCAGCATGGCATACAGGTTCAGGTTGGACAGATAAACCTGTATGGTAGCGAGCACTTGGGCGATGAAAAGGCCGAGCAGGAGAGGTGCCACCGGATGAAATACGTGGGGCAGTTTGAGCCGGGGCATTATTTTCTTTTTATTTTCCATGACTTAAATTATTATTTTTTCGCATTAATTCAAAAGAGTCAAGGACAGATTCAATGTGCTGTTTTTTGGTGGATTTGATAACCATAAGAAAATATGATATATTTTTATATAAGTTGCAAAACTCAATGGCCGGTATCCATTATTGATGAGGATTCGAATTGATCGTTGCGGTGCATCAACCCCAGTATCTTCCCTGGCTGGGCTATTTTGACAAGATCCGTTGCGCGGATGCATTTTGTCTGCTGGATAATGTGCAGTACAAAAAAAACGACTGGCAGAACCGCAACCGGATTAAAACCGCCCGGGGCTGGCAATGGCTGACAGTTCCGGTACATTACAGCTTCGGACAGGTCATCCGGACCGTTGAAATCAATTTGTCCGTTAAATGGCGGCATAAACACCTGCAGGCGCTGGCCTCGAATTACAGCCGAGCGCCTTTTTTTAAGGACTATATCGAAATTTTCGAGCAGGTCTACACCAGATCCTGGAAGTTTCTATCAGATTTGAATATTTTTTTTATCGAACAGTTACAGGCGGCGTTGATGCTGCCGCCAATTCCCATGGTCAAGGCCTCACAGCTTGACCTGCGGGATGATCCCACTGATCGGCTTATCGATATCTGCCGGGCTTTAGACGCTGATACCTATCTGTCAGGGCCGGACGGGACCCGGTACATGGACCTGGAACGTTTTCGACAAAACGGCATCCATGTGGTTTTCCAGGATTTCAAACATCCGGTTTATCCGCAGCTATTTGGTGGTTTTCAGTCTCATATGTCCGTGGTGGACCTGTTGTTTAATTGCGGTGCAGATAGCCTGAAAAGAATCTGTGAGGTTAATTGATACCAGATCCGCCTGATTTTTTGATAACTTACACATTGAGGTTGTAATGGAAAAGGTAAATATTCTGGCAATCGGTGCTCATCCGGATGACATTGAATTTGGCTGTGGGGGTGCCCTGATTAAATATACCCAGAAGGGCAACCGGCTTTTTCTGCTGGTGATGACCGGCGGTGGCATGGGAGGGGCATCATCGGTGCGTCAACAGGAGCAGGAGACTTCCAAGGACATTCTGGGGGCTGAAAAGATATACTGGGGAGGTTATGAGGATACCCACTTGATCGTGGATGTCGAACTGATCGGAAAAATCGAGGCGGTGATCGCCGAGGTAAAGCCGGATTTTATTTTCTGCCATTTTCCGGACGATACCCACCAGGACCACCGGCATCTGGCCCAGGCCATCATGTCGGCCACTCGCTATATTCGCAATGTTCTGTTTTATGAAGGACCCACCACGCAAAATTTCAATCCCCAGGTGTTTGTGGATATATCCGATACCCTGGAACGCAAGGTGGCTGCGCTCAAGGCCCATCGTTCCCAGGTGATGAAAACCAACATCGAGGATCTGTCGATTGTCGAGGTGGCCCATTCCAGTGCCAATTTTCGCGGCATCCAGGGGCGGGTGAAATATGCCGAGGCGTTTCATGCGCTGCGGCTGTTTATCAATATTTAAAATATCTTCAGGTGCAAGATTGACAAAGAATCGTGAGCAAAAGCACCATGGCATCCCCCATTCCAGGCCGACGCTGGGGGAAGAAGAAATCGCGGCGGTTTCCGATGTGATCGCTTCCGGACATGTTGCCGGCGGGCCGGCGGTAAAAGAATTTGAAGCCCGCTTTGCCGAATATCTTGGTGCCGACGAGGCTGTCAGCACCGCCTCCGGCACTGCTGCGTTGCACCTTACCTTGCTGGCCATGGGAGTGGGGCCGGGCGATGAAGTCATCATTCCCAGCTATGTCTGCTGTGCGCTGCTCAACGCCGTCCATTACACGGGGGCCACACCGGTTCTGGCTGAGATTGAGGCTGTTTCCGGTAACCTGGCGGCTGAAGATGTAAAAAAAAGGCTGACTCCCCGCACCCGGGTCCTTATCGTACCCCATCTTTTCGGTCTGCCAGCGGATATGGATGCCCTGCTTGCTCTTAACGTGCCCATCATTGAAGATTGCGCCCAGTGCCTCGGGGCATCTTATAATCAGCAGGCCACCGGGACATTTGGGGTGGCCGCCATTTTTTCGTTTTACGCCACCAAGGTCATCTGTACCGGCGAAGGCGGAATGGTGGTTACGCAGCATAAAGAAATTGCTGACCGGGTTCGTGACCTGAGAACTTACGATAAGAAAAAAGAGTATAAAACCCGCTATAACAGCACAATGACCGATATTCAGGCTGCCATGGGGCTGGTTCAACTTGAGCGGTTACCATGGTTTCTGCGCCGGCGCCGTGAGATTGCCGGGCGTTATGATGCTGCTTTTAAATCTATGGACCTGCAGCTGCCGCCCCCCGACAGCAGCCATATTTATTACCGCTACGTGCTGGAGGTCAAAACCGATGCCAGACACTGGATTCGCAAGCTTGGCGATCTGGGAATCGGTTGTGACCGTCCAATATACCGGCCCCTGCACCAGCAACTTCAATGGCCGGGATATCCGGCTACTGAAAAGGCCTGGCAGCAACGCCTGTCAATTCCCATTTATCCCTCCCTGGACGAAGAGGAGATTGACCGC
>JAOZPY010000187.1 GCA_029932495.1 Desulfobacterales bacterium | reverse complement strand
CAAATCCCTCCAAAGACGTTTAATTTTAGATCGCATACCGAAGTCCGGTTGCGGGCTACCCGTAAGGCTGATTCTTGTGTTGGCGCCGTCGCCCTCCAATTATTTGATATTATAGCTAAATTTTATAAAAGCTTGATATTTGTCCGGATTTCTGAGATAATTAAAATGTAGGATTATTTCCCGATCAGTTGGTGTTAAGTATGACTAAATAAAAGGGTTATTCCCAATTTAACAAATTTTTTGTCAGAAGGTCCAAGGTTTCCAGGTTTAAATGTAAAAGAGGTCCTGAAAATGCTCGGAAAAGCTTTCGGCTTCGGAAAAAAACAGAAAAAAGGTGCAACCCAGAAGGCTTCTGTCTCAACGGGGGACGCCCGGGCTCCGATCGGCAATATCTCTAAAATGTTGAATGCCTCGGGAAGGATCGGTCTGCAGACCATGCAGAAACTAGCGGCCACTTACGAAAAAGCGCAATTTATCCGGTTTGTTCACCAGCCCGTACTCGTGGGCTCTTCCATTAAAAGCGGTTCATTGTTCGGCCAGAAACAAATCGGCAGCGCAGAGATGAACCGGACCGTTATTTTTGAAGTGGACAACAGCGACGGGGGCGGATCGGATTCGGAGAGCCTGAAATATGCGATTTATCCACTTGTTAAAGGCGAGGATACCACCGGCTCTCTAAATATTTTTTCCATCGGCCGGGTCCACGGAAATGATATGATCATGCCGGATTACGCCATTTCCAAGCAACACGCCATTCTGGAAATCAAACGCGGCAATTATTTCATCCGCGATTGTGATTCCACCAACGGGACCAAGCTCAATGGGGTTCGGGTCGAAAAAAAGCTTGCCCGGCTCAACGATGGTGACATTCTCGGATTTGCCCGTTACGAGTTCAGCTTCCTTTTTCCGGAATCCTTTTATGATATGCTCAAAAGTTCCGGCCATTGAGTACAAAATCCCATCCGATTTTACTCCTTGTATTCGAGTACCTTTAAACTGATGCGGCCGATGACGGCCATTAAATCGAGCTGCTGACGTGCAGAGCCGGTGACCAGCCGGATGTGACTGACGTCGGCCGGTATCTGGTTGAAAAGTGCATCAACGGTTATCCACCGTCCGAGATACACCCGGTTCCAGGCATGGTAATAAAAACGTCCCTTTAGATAAACGAGACCGGCTTCAATCCGACAGGGAATACCGGCAGCCCTTGCCAGGGCGGCCAGCAACACGGCATGCTCATTGCAATCTCCAACGCGGTTTTCAAGGGTCGACAGGGCGTCCGGCAAAGAGAGCACTGGACGTTTTTCAATATGCTGGTTCACCCAGTCAACCAGACTGCGCATCCTGTCCAGGCCGGTGGTATGATTGGCAACGATGCGCCGGGCCAGGTCCCTGATTTCTAGACTGTTCGACTGGATAAAGGGTGTCGGTTTCAAATAGATTTTTTCGAGTATGCCCAGCCGCTGGGGTGCCATGTTTATATCCAGCCCTGCCAGTGATTCTTTTCGGATGGTCAACACGTTTGCCTTGAGGTGCTGGCGCCCCCCGTTGATCTGGGCGCTTTTCATGGCAATACCGGAGAACTGAACCCGCAGGGTGGTCAAACGCTTCAAATCGTTTAGCACGACATTGGAGGCAATTGAGGCCGTCCGGGTCAGGTCGACCCCGGCCTCCAGGTCCCGGCGGCTGCCGATATCCCGGCGGCTGGTTTTTTCCATCCGAATCCCCAGTATGCCTTCTTCTTTGAGCAGGCCGCCATTTTTGTCGATCCAGGCAAACTGGGTGATTCCCTTGAATTTCATGGCTACCTTGACAGCCGTACGGGTACTTGGACCGTCGGAGATTTTTTCCGGGCCGATGACCTCCAGGATCACCGGTGCCTGGCCCAGGGTGGCCGGGTCAAAGACATCAAAAACATAGCGATTGCCGGCCCTGAGTCTGGTGGCCCCCATGGCAGATATAATGCCGGCCAGCAGGTAGGGTCTGGTTTTCAGCACGATGTCCATTTTGCGGCGGCTGCCGGCGCTGGCCGTTTCGATGGACAGCACTTTGTCCGTCACGGCTCCGTGCACCTGGAAACGGAAACGTCCGGAGGTGATTTCAAAATCAAAGTTCGCCAGGCTGAAATCGGCATGCAGCCGTCCCCGCGTGACCATGTGAATATCCTGCACCATGCCCATGGTATTGATGCGCATGTGCACCGTTTCTTCCAGCCGGTAGCCGCCGCTTTCGGCCGTAAGACGGGTGTGAGCCAAGCCGATTCGGCGGTTGTTTTGAAAAATGTTCATCCAGGTTTCACTGCTTGGGGGGGCATTGAGCTCGGAGATTGCCAGGCGGCGGGGGCGGTGGGCGAACTTTTCCAGCAGGCCCAGACGAATCGTAAAAAGACAGGCGAAGGTCAGGCCAAGCAGCAAGCCCGTGATCAGAAACGGTTTGTTCTTATACAGCGGCATGGTGGTTTTTTTGACCGCAGAGGTTGGGTTTACTTTGTAAACTTCGCAAACGGTATCCAGCGCTGAATCATCTGCTTCAGTTTTTTTTCATTGGCGGGGTTTTCCAGGAATTCATTGGCGGCCTGCAGCAGTTCGGGATTGTCCTTGCGGACTCCCCAGGCCAAGCCCTCATTTGTTAAAAGCGTAAAGAGTGCTGTCAGTCCGCGGTTTTCGTTTTCCGAGGCCAGGTAAAGGACCATGGGGGCGTCATAGATGAACAGCTCGATTTTTTTGTCGATCAATGCCTTCACGGCAGCCTGGGGTGTTGAAAATAATATTCTTTTCAGGTTGCTGAAACGGGTTTCCACAAAATACTCGCCGGTAGTGTCCTTGACGGCGCCGATCACCGAGCTGGTGGTCAGGGAGAAAAAACCGGTACTGAAGCGGGCCGCATCCACCATGCGGATCAAGGCCATCTGGCCGCTTTTAAAATACGGTTGACAGAAGGCAATCCGAACCTCTCTAAGCGGGGTGACCGTCAGGCCGGACATGATGATGTCAATTTTATTTTCCAGCAGGGCGGGTATCTGGTTTTTCCATTTAAGTTCAACAAACTGCAGAGATTTGCCAAGATGATTGGCAAGTGCATGGGCAAATTTCGCCTCCAGGCCGGTGATTTTTCCGTTCTGCTTGAAAATAAGCGGGGGGGCATCCGGGGTGATACCAACCCGCAGCATGTTTTTGTCAGGGACGGTGGAACCCGATCCAGCAGCGGTTTGGTTGCTGGCGGCACATCCTGCCAGCAGCAGAAGGCTGGCTATCAGCCAACCTGCAGCGATCGATCGGCACCTGTGGTTGTCGCAAAGCATTTTTATCACCTTTCAGGATCATCCGGTTGCGTTTCTATTAATGTTAACAGAAATATATCACTTCCTTCAGCCCGATGTACAGCAACAATTACCTGTCGTCAGCTATTTTTCCATCAACTCCCGGGCATGCGCCAGGGTGGTGCGGGTGATGCGCTCGCCTCCCAGCATTCTGGCAATTTCCCGCTGGCGGTCCTTTTCGTTCAGCGGTCGAATCGTCGTGAGGGTCCGCCCGTCGACAACCTGTTTGGCAATACTGAAATGCTGATCGCCGAATTTGGCAATCTGGGGAAGGTGGGTGATGCAGATTACCTGGTGATGTTTGGCCAGGGCGGCCAGCTTGCGTCCCACCACTTCGGCCGTGCCGCCGCCGATGCCTGCATCCACCTCGTCAAACACGATGGTTTCCACCGCATCGCTTTGGGCCAGGATGGCCTTCAAGGCCAGCACCACCCGGGACAGTTCACCCCCGGAGGCAATGCCGGCCAGAGGTTTTAATGCTTCACCGGGGTTGGGGGCGATCATGAATGTTACCCGGTCCATGCCGGTTTCCAGGATGGCCTGTCCATCGGCCTGCAGGTGGGTGCTGGTTTTTTCATCGGCCGTTATGGGGCGCAGGGCGGCCTCAAATTTCGTGCCGGCCATTTTCAGCGAATCCAACTCGGCCGCCACCCTTTTTGCCAGGACGGTGGCGGTTGTTTTTCGTTTTTGCGAAAGCTCTCGGGCCTGCTCAACCAGGCGGTTATGCTGTTCGGTCAGTTGGATTTCGACTTGCTGAATTTTTTCGTCTGTTCCGGCGGCCTGGGACAGCTCCAGCTCGATCTCCGCCAGCCTGGACAGAACGGCATCCAGCGAACCGCCGTATTTGCGCTTGAGCCTGTTGAGGGTGTCCAGCCGCTCTTCAATGCTTTCAAGGCGCCCGTCATCCATCTGGATAAGTCCCAGGTGGGAGCGTAGTGCTTCCACCAAATCTTCGATTTGATAAGCGGCCGCAGCCAGGTTGTCGGCGGTTGATTTCAGCTGGACATCCACCCGTCCAGCCCTGTCGAGATTCTTTTTTACTTCCAGAAGGCGTTCGATGATCGAACCGGATGCCCCGTAAAGCTCTTCAATGCTGCCAAAAACCGTTTGGTAAAGCATCTGGGCGTTTTTCAACCGCAGTTGTTCCTGTTCCAGCTCGACATCTTCCCCGGGTTGCAGCCGCGTGCGCTGGATTTCTGCCTGTTGAAATTCCAACAGTTCCATGTGCTCGGCCTGCCGCTGTCGGGTGCGTTGCAGCTTCTGAAGCTTTTCAATCAGGGGAAGAATGCGCTGATAGGTGTCATGCACCTGCTGCCGCAGGGCCAAAAGATCTCCGAACTGGTCCAGGATCACCAGCTGCTGCTCGTCTTTCAAAAGCCCCTGGTGGGCGTGCTGGCCGGAGATGCTGGCCAGGTTGTCGGTGACCGCGTTCAACACGGCGATGGTCGCCAGCCGTCCATTAATATAGACCCGGTTGCTGTCAGTTCGTGAGATGATCCGACGGATTACCAGACCCTCATCCGTATCAAAGCCGTGGCTGGCAAGGGTGTCGGTCAGGTTGCCGGCTGCCGAGACATGAAACAGGGCTTCCAGCTCAGCGGATTCGGCTCCCGTGCGCACCATGTCCGAGGAGGCCCGGCTTCCCAGCAGGAGGTTGACCGCACCGAGGATGATGGATTTTCCGGCACCGGTTTCCCCGCTTAAAATGGTCAGGCCTTCGGCAAAATGGATCGTAAGATCGTCAATAATGGCAAAATTTCGAATGGACAGTTCTTTTAGCATGGGCTGACTGCATCGCTATTTGCTGAATCTTGCATATGAAAGTTACCTGCTCACGCAAGATCCAGTTATTCCGTTTGCATGTCTTCGGCCGAATAAGTCCCCCACTTGCCGATGGTGACAATCCCGTCTTCCTGCAGGCCCTCGGCAATGGATTCAAAAACCGCATCCACAGCCCGGTTGGCCAGTTTCGAAGGGATTCCGTCAAGTTTTTTTGCCACCCGTTTTACCAGCTGGGTTTTGTTCATCTGCCGGCGTCTCCTGTTGTAAAATCGATTTTCATCCCGGGGGGCCGCCCTCGCCCGTTGCCGGGATGCATTTTTTATATATGGCATATTTTGTTGTCATCTGCAATGGGCGCCGGGGTCTGTCTGTACCCCTGTACGCATCTGCTTTCAATCCTTTGACAATTCGGGAAATAATTCGTATGATGCATCGATAAAGCATGCGCAATGGGCTGCGGGCGTTGCAGCCACCACCGCTAAAACAACCCCGGGCTGCAATATCCGGCGAAACATGATTCGCCGGGGCAGGTTTGCACTTGATGGATGTGGATCGAAATAAAGTTAATTTTGTATTCCAGGGTATTTTGGTGCTGGTGGCCCTGGGCGTGGTGCTCAAATATGCGGGTGCGGCCATCCTACCGCTGATCATTGCCTGGCTGCTTTCCTATCTGCTCGCCCCGGTGGTCAACTTCATGACCCGCCATAAAATCCCCACCACCGTGGCAGTCTTTATCGTTATCATTTTGTTGATGGGCATCTTGTACCTGTCGGGTACTTTCCTGTATGGCCGCCTTTCCGCCTTTGCGGCGGCTTATCCGAAATACCATTCCCGGATGACCGAACTGGTCGCCAG
>JAOZPY010000186.1 GCA_029932495.1 Desulfobacterales bacterium | reverse complement strand
ACCTTGCCGCCGGCCATGATCACGATGCCGTCCCCGACATCATCGGCCAGGGGCATGGCGGGACACATGGTGTAGCAGTTGCCGCAGAACATGCAGCGTTCTTCGTTGACGGCCACGCTGTTGACCTTTTTCCCGTCGATCTCAATTTTGGACGGCTTGATGGCGGCCGTGGGACAGGCTGCAATGGCCAGGGGAATCTCGCACATTTTATCCAGGTATTCATGGTCCAGCATCGGCGGTTTACGGTGGTATCCCAGAATGGCGATATCCGAGCAGTGCACCGCTCCGCACATGTTCAGGCAGCAGGCCAGCGACACTCTCAAATGGGCCGGCAAATCATGGTTTTTAAAATGATGGAAAAGCACATCCATGGTGGCCTTTACCGGGCCGGAGGCATCCGTAGCCGGGGTATGGCAGTGAATCCATCCCTGGGTGTGGATGATATTGGTGATACCGGCGCCGGTGCCGCCCACCGGAAACTTGAAGCTGCCGGCGTCAAATTTGCGGCTTTCCAGATCCTGAACCAGCGGTTCGACCTTGTCTTCGCTGTCCACCATAAATTCGATATTGTTGCGGGTGGTAAAACGCAAATACCCGTCACAGTGTTTTTCTGCAATTTCACAGATTTCACGGATGTGGGTGGTACTCATCAAACGGGCGCCGCCGACTCTGACCGTGTAAACCCGGTCCCCGGATTCGGCCACGTGAAAGTAGACACCGGGTTTGATAATCTCGTGCCACAGCCATTTGCCCTTGTTCTTGGCAATTACCGCTGGATAGAACTCATCGTATTTTCTCGGTCCGATGTCGCTCATTCGGTCTTCCATCGGCTTGTCGGGATTGTATCCTGATGATATAAAAGCCATATTTTACCCCCTATCTCTGATGATATTTTCTGAAGTCGTTGATATCGCGTTTGAATCCACCCGGTACTTCATCTTCTTTCCAGAAAATGTACGGGTTGGATCTGGGCTCCATCACCATCCGCGGATCGGGATCAAGGCCGGTGACCTCCAGCAGCTTCTGAAAACCCTGGCGTTTCATGAGTTCTCCAAGCCGCTCGCGGTTTTTGCCTTCCTCCATCCACCAATCCCAGATGTTCTCGATGAGTTCCTTGATTTCGTCATAGGGTTCCTCCACTTTCATGAAGGGCACCAGCAACGAACCCATCTGGGCGCCGTCGAGAATCGGGGCCTTGGCACCGGCCAGGATGGTGACACCACGGTCTTCACCAATTCTCAGAGCCCGGGGCATGGCATTGATGCAATGCATGCAGCGATTGCATTCCTTGTTGTCGATCATCAGTTTGTTGTCTTCCATCCACATGCAATTGGTGGGACACAGATCAATGATTTCTTTTTGGATATCAAACGGACCCCAGTCACGGCCGGAATGGGCGCCGCCGTTGGGGGCAATCTCACCGCCGATGTACGCCTGGACCGCTTCCTGGTCGATGCGGATCTCATCTCTCCAGGTGCCGATAAACGACAGGTCGGACCGGGCAATGGATGCCACGCAGCAGTTGGGGCAGCCATCGAATTTAAACTTGAACTTGTACGGAAACGCCGGGCGGTGAAGTTCATCCTGGTATTCCTGGGTCAGCGTGTAACACAGGGCATGGGTGTCATAGCAGGCGAATTCGCAACGTGCCGCCCCGACACAATCCGAGGGGGTACGCAGGTTGGAACCGGAGCCTCCCAGGTCCTGGTTGAACTTGTGGGTCATTTCGTAAAAGATTTCTTCCAGCTGGGGGGTGGTGGTGCCCAGAAAAATGATGTCACCCGTGGAGCCGTGCATGTTGGTGATGCCGGAGCCGCGAAAATCCCACAGGTCACAGAGCTGGCGCAAATATTCGGCGGTGTAAAATTTGCCGCTGGGCTGGTTTACGCGCAAGGTGTGAAAATGGGCCACACCTGGAAACTGTTGGGGCTGGTCGCAGTACCTGCCGATGACACCGCCGCCATAGCCAAACACACCAACGATTCCGCCGTGCTTCCAATGGGTTCGGCCATGCTTGTAGGAAAGCTCCAGGACACCCAGAAGGTCCTCACAGACATCTTGCGGAATCTGAAATTCAACATTCGCTTCGTTTTTCGCCCTTACCTCGGCCTGTTGCTTGAGATCAGACACAAAGCTCGGCCACGGCCCGCTTTCAAGCTGGTCCAGCAAAGGGGTATCGTGTTTTGCCATTAGTTACCTCCATTTTTGTTGATATTAAAGCCGAAAACAGAAAACACTCCCACTGAAACGGGATCCGCCGAAGTCACCTCCTCTCAATCGTTGGATTTTTCAAGTTACGAAAATTGCTATTCAAATGGGAAACAGCGTATATTTTTTGCCAAGAGGCAGATATAAAATTATTCTCGCGTCTTGTCAATAAAAAAGCCGCTTTTCAAACGGTTAACAGACTAAAAAAATTCGCAATTGCAGAACACCCTTTATCTTGCGGCCGCAAACTGAAAAACCGCATCATGTAGTAGCTGAAATAATGGCCCGGTTCAGGGCGTCGACATGCCCGGTTAAATTCCGTTTGACAACAGGCGCCTCGTCACTGCGGGCATTAAAAGTGTCAGCCAGAGACCGGCACAGATCCAGCAAATCTTCACGGGTGCAGGTGGACAGATGATAAAGCAGGCAGCGCTGCGCTGAATCCGGCAGGCAGGCAACAGGGGGTTTTTCGGCCAGGGCTTCCAGCAAACCCGCCAGCGTGCTTTCAACGGCAATATCCGGCGCCCAGACCATGTCCCCCACACCGGCCAGCCGATCCAGCCGCATGCGCAGCGACAAATTCAAAAAAAAGATCAACAACGCCTGGACAATCATGCCGGCATCCTGGTTTTCGCCCGTCGTCCAGGCGGGATCCCGAAAAAGGGGGGCATACTGTCGCACGGTAACCAGTTTGACATCCAGCCCGGATGACGGGTCGACCCGGACGACAAAATCACCGGCTGCATGATGCCACAGGGAAATCTGTTCAAAGCTCTGCAAATTATAATAACTGGTTAAAATCCGGGCCGCCTGCCGGTAAAATTCCGCTGCCTGCTCCGGAGTCATTAAAAAACGGCCCCTGGCAGCGTCCCAGACCTGAAGGTTGCAGGTTCGGCCGCGATCCTCCCGGACCAGATGAATCTCATGGTAGCCGTCAAACCACTGGCCTAAAAACATGGCAATGTTGCGATTTGGGGGACCCGGGACTTCACCCCGGCCAAAAACCCGGGGCAGAAAAGAGTGCTTGAATTCATTGTTGAGCTTTTTTAACAGCCGATATTCCCGGCCGATGTGCCCCAGCCCCGTCTCGGAAACGGCCACATTGAGAACAAAGCCGGCCGTGATTTCACCGGCAACGACATTGATCCGGGCCGGATGATAAAACTCACCGTGCTTTTCAAGGTAGATGCCCACCTCATCGATGTCGTGCAAATCCAGGGATTTTTGCAGGCGCCTGCCGAGCTCCCGGCAGATCATCGCCAGGCCCCCCTGTTTTAAAAAGGCACGCACGGCGCAAAAGTAGTCCCCGTGGCAAAATGCCCCGGCTGCAAGCCGGGCATCCGCATCGCGGGCCAGCGGCAGGGGTCGTCGCCAGTCCTCGCTGTCCGGAAACACCCGTATGGCGGGAGTTGATATGAAGTAAAGAAAATGCGGCAAAGCCGGCAAGCCCTCTTCGGTGATCAACATCGGTTTAAAGCGATGGAGCGGGCAACACTATTTTTGCCGATGGGCATCAATTTCTTCGCGAATCCGGGGGGCAACCTCGTAACCGAGGGCCTGGGCCCGGTCACAGTGCTCGGCGGCCAGTTCATACTCCTTTTTTTCAAGGTATGCGATGGCCAGGTTGTTGTGAACGGGCGCAAAGTCGGGATGCAGCTCAAGGGCCTTGCGGTTGGCTGCGATACAGTCGTCAATTCTGCCCTTTTGCAGGTAAGCATTGGCCAGGTTGGCAAATCCCTGCACATAGCGAAAATTAAAAGCGGTTGCCCTTTCCAGGGCCTTGATGGCTTCGTCGATGTTGCCGCGCTGAAGCTCGACAAAGCCGATGTTGCCGTAACCTTCGGAAAAACCGGGCCGGGCCTTGACCGCCCTGTCGTTGTAATGCAGGCAGCCTTCCAGATCACCGCGCTGCAGGCAGATTCCCCCGAGCAGAACATAGGCCTCCGCCAGGGTGGGACTGCATTCAATGGCCTCCTGCAAGTGCTTTTCGGCTTCATCATATTTTTTCTGCCCCATGAGCGCAGCCCCGAGATTATAGTGTGAATTACCGCATTCGGGATTCTGGGCAATGGCCGCGCGTTGCATGGCAATGAATTCTTCCACGTCTTTGGCTTTTCCCATAGTGATCATTCCTTTTATTCTTGCTTGTATTTAAGCTTTGGTATTCGCTGGTAATTCTTGAACCATCAAAAGCTTAACGGCTGGCAGGCTCAAGGCATTGCCTATTTGTATGCTTTCCAGCTTCCTAGCCTCCCAGCGTGTAAACATACGATGGTAAAACCTTGAAAAAGACGATAGCCTTTTAACCTTGCACCCTGTACCTTGTACCCTACACCCTTGCACCTTTTACCTTGTACCCTTTGTTTTTGTCAAAGACTATCTTTTTGCTTGACATCCCGGGGTCTTTTTTCTACCGTCAAACAATCGCAACGATAATTTAAGGGACTGAACCGACCGGTTGCAGCACCGTTTAGCACCTGCCGCATAAAATCAATCTTTTTCATCAACAGGGGGGAAACCATGAAAGCCGGATGTTACACGGCCCTGATCACGCCGTTTGAAAACGGCGCCGTTGATTATACCAGTTTGGAAAAACTGATCAACTTCCAGATCGAAAACGGGATCAGTGGCATTCTGGCTGTCGGCACCACCGGTGAAAGCCCGGTGCTAAGCTGGGATGAACACAACCGGGTCATTGAAGCCATCGCTGAAAAAACCCGGGACCGCTGCTTTTGCATTGCCGGCACCGGCAGCAACAATACCCGCGAGGCCCTTGAAGCATCAAAGCATGCGGCCAACGCCGGGGCCGGGGCCGTTTTGCTGGTGGACCCCTATTACAACGGGCCCAGCTCCCTTGAAATCCGCCGGGAATATGTTGCGCCGGTGGCCGCTGCGCTGCCGGATGTCACCATTATCCCCTATGTTATTCCCGGGCGCACCGGCGCCCAGCTGTTTCCCGAAGACCTTGCCCTGCTGTATGCCGCCTATCCCAATGTCAGCACGGTCAAAGAGGCCACGGGCGATCTGAACAACATGCGGCGCACCCGGCAGTGCTGCGGTGCGGATTTTACCATCATGTCCGGCGACGACGGGATGACCTATGAAATGATGACCGATGAGCGCATCAAGGCCGCGGGGGTGATCTCGGTGGCCTCCAACGTGGTCCCCAAGGCGGTCACTGAAATGGTCGGCCTGCTCAATGGGGGCAAAATCGCCGAGGCAGAAGCCCTGAAACAGAAACTGCAGCCGCTGTTCGATCTGGTGACAGTCAAAACCACCGAAAAAACCCCTTACGGCGAGGTGGTCTGCCGGGCAAGAAACCCCCTGGCTTACAAAGCAGTAATGGCAATTTTGGGAATGCCTTCGGGGATGTGCCGCCAGCCGCTGGGAAAAATGACGCTCAACGGTATAAACGTCGTGCTGGACGCCGTGCGCAAGGTTCACAGCCAGGCCCCCGAAATCCTGCAGCCGGTGGCCGATTTTTTCAATGTCGACATCGGCCAGCGCCTGGAAGACCCCCAGAACTGGGCGGGGCTGTATTACCCGGAATATTGATATATGGCAGCAAATTAAGATCTGATGAAGCCGTAAAAAGTCAATATTCGAACTGATAAATGCGGATTTTTTTCGTTGGGCAAGGCCGCACAAGGTTTTGTGGCGAGACGTACTTTCAGTACGTCGCAGCCGCAAACCCGCGGAGAACGCAGCCCAGCGGAAAAAAGACCATTTATGGAAACTGCCTATCCGGGTTC
>JAOZPY010000185.1 GCA_029932495.1 Desulfobacterales bacterium | reverse complement strand
CGGTTGTTTGCCCGGGCGGTACCCAGCACTGCGCCGTCACAGGGTGCGTCCGGCACACGGCCGTCGATGCGCCGGCAGGTAGTGCCCACAAAAGAACCCAACTCTTTGAAGCTACCGGGATCGGCGAGGATTTCGATGCGTTCCCGGGCGGTCAGCTTGCCCCGACCATGCTGGCGTTCGATGTGCTTGGCACCCCCGCCGAGGCGGTTTTTTTCCTGGATTTCCCAGTATCGTGCGATGGCTTCATCCATATGCTTGCCCATAACAGGCTCCTTTGCTAAATCTGGTTTGCTTATGCTGGTTTGATAAAACGTCTTTTCTGCGGAACCTCTTCGTGCTTGTTAGCCGTGGCGCGCAGAGCCTTGACAATTCTGGCGCGGGTCTGGCGCGGATCGATCACTTCATGGACCGTGTAATAGGTGGTAAACGTTTTTCCCATGGTCATAACGCTGAAATGTTCCTTGAGAATACTCAGGAAAAAGTCATAGACCTCTTCATAATTGCCCTCCTGCTTGGCTTTGGTCAGCTCCTTGTGGAAAACAGCCTGCACGATGGACTCCGGCCCGGTGGGAGCGAATTCAACCGTCGGCCAGCCGTAAATAAAGTCCGGGCCCATTTTACTGCATCCGAGCACGATGTTGGAGCCGCCGTAGGAGCGCCGCAGGACCAGGGTTATTTTCGGGTTGGTCAGGTGCGAATACCCGTGCAGGTTCTTGGCGCCATGCCGAATGACGCCCAGCCGTTCCCACTTGTCGCCGGGAGGAAACGCCGGCGTGTCCGAGATGGTCAGCAGCGGGATGTTAAAAGCGTCCAGAAACATAATGAAACGGTCGTATTTATCCGAGGAATTCGGCTCCATAATGCCGCTGAACTCGTCCGGGTTGGTGGCGGCAATGCCGGTCACCATGCCGTCAAAGCGGGCAAAGCCCACCACCATATTGGGTGCAAAATCTTCTTTGAGCTCAAAAAAGGCCGCATCATCTACGATCAGCTCAATGACTTCGTGAATGTCATAGGTAAATTTCGGGTTGTCCGGCATCACATCCAGCAGGGCCTCTTCTGCGCGTTCAGGGTCGTCACTGGCTTTGATCGTCAAGGGCTTTTCACGAAAATTTTGAGGGATGAAAGTCAGCAGTTGTTTGACCTGGTCAATGGCCTCTTCATCGCTGTCAGCCAGCAGGTCGCACTGACCGCTTTTTTCCATGTGGAATTCGGCTGATCCGGCATCGTCCGAGCCGATATCGCCTCCCCACCATAAAAAGCCGGTATTGCGATTGATAATCAAGAAATCGGATAAGACCGGTACCTGGGCAATGGGTCCGGTGCAGGGCCCCAGGATCAGTGAAATCTGGGGGATAACACCGGAGTAAAGACAGTAGCTTCGCACCAGCTGGCCCAACCCGTTTAAGCCGACATATCCGTCTTTGAAACTGAACCGTGAGCCGGCTGAATCAAAAATGCCGATGATCGGCATTTGCTGTTGTCCGGCCATCTGTACGAGTTCAGCGATTTTCCAGATCCCCTGGTCCCCGATGGCGCCGGACATGACAGTAAAATCCAGGCTGTATACCATCAACGGCCGACCGTTTACCTCGGCCAGGCCCATAACCACGCCGTCAGAGGGGCTGGGGCGGGCGTCGCCTTCCAGACCCAGGCGGAATTCTCTGACCAGCGAACCGATTTCCTCAAAGGAGCCGGGATCGGCCAGCTGCTCGATCCTCTCCCGGGCGGTGAGTTTGCCGAGTTCATGCTGGAGGTTTATACGTTCAAGCCCACCCGCTTCAAGGTTTTCACGACGATTGGCGGCCAGTTTTTCAAGATAGCCATTCATCCATTTTCCCATTTTGCAGACCTCCGGTCTGGGTGATTAAGTTGATTGATTTGATCAGGTTGATTGGATTAATCAGTCCCAATTTTTTCGCCCAACGGCTCAATTTCGGTTTTTGCGTTCAATCCCCTGGAAAATAAACTTACACAGCTGTTCGGTCAGTTCATCCGGGTTGATTTGCTTGTCGAAAATAATTCCGGAAAGGCAAACCTGCTCGATGCTGCCGAGAATTCCGTAGCGGATCAATTTGGGCGGAAGATCGCTGCGAATTTCTCCGTTTTGGACGCCTTCTTCGATCACTTGCAGCACAACGTCACTGTATTCTTTTACCCGCCGATAGGTTTCACTTCTATAGTAATCCGGGTAGTTGCGGACCTCGATCAGTAGGATTCTGGCAAAAACCCGGTTGGTGGCGTACACATTGATATGGTACCAGATGAGCTTGCGCAGCCGGTTAAAAGCGCCATTAATGCCTCTGATCGCCTGGACCAGTTGGGCGCGGTATTGTTCAAGATATTCGCTCAGCAACTGGTGCAGCAGATCACGCTTGTCTTTAAAATATTTATAAATCAATGCTTCGGTCACGCCGGCGGTTTTTGCGATTTCCGCCGTGGTGATGGCGCTGAATTCTTTGTGCCCGAGCAAAGACTTCAATGCCAGAACGATTTTAATCCGTCCCGGTGGCAAGGGTTTTTTTTTCTCATTTTTCAAGGCAGCAATCCCTTCTGCTAGTAGCCCTCAAGTTTGGCGATCACATCGCGCAGGACTTCATCCGCTCCGCCACCGATAGACAGCCCACGGGCATCACGGTAATAGCGCGAGATCAGCATTTCATTCATAAATCCGAGACCGCCATACATCTGCAGGCAATCATTGCTGACTCCGATCAGCACCCGGCTGGCGGCAAGCTTGCCCATGGATATTTCCCGGGTGGCATCCAGTCCCGCTTCTTTCATGCGCACGATGTGATAGATGAGCTGCTGCAGGCACTCGATTTCCGTCAGCCAATCAGCGATTCGGTGACGCAATACCTGCCGGGCCACCAGGGGTTTGCCGAATGTCATCCGTTGTCTGATATGCTCCACTGTCATGTCGATGATGTCCCGGGCTGCGATGCAGGTAAATGGCAGCAGAGAAAAGCGTTCATGCTGAAATTGCTGCATCTGGTAGATAAATCCTTCCCCCTGGCTGCCGATCAGATTTTCGGCTGGCAGCCGGACGTTGTCGAAAAACAGTTCGGCCGTATCACTGATGCGAATGCCCAGCTTATCCAGTTTGCGGCCCACGGTAACCCCGGGAAGATCCGAAGGGACCACGAAAAGGCTGAAGGAATGGTAGCCAGGCTCATCGCCGGTTCGGGCCAGCAGGGTAAAAAAATCCGCCTGGGTGCCGTTGGTGATGTACATTTTGGAGCCATTGATAACAAAATCACCACCGTCTTTTCTGGCAGTGGTTCGGATGGCAGCTACATCCGAGCCGGCCTCTGGTTCGGTTACGGCAATGGCGCCGACCATGTCACCGGCAATGGCTGCTTTCAGGTAAGTATTTTTCAGATGATCATTGCCGAAGGCTTCAATGGCCGGCGTGGCCATATGGGTCTGAACGGTGATCGCCACAGCAAGCCCCAGGGCTTTAATGTGACCCAGTTCTTCTAAAAAAACGGTGTCATACCAGTAATCAAGCCCCTGGCCGCCATAGTCAGGATCGTAGCGGATGCCGAGAAATCCGAGATCTCCCATCATTTTAAAAATTTTTTTGAGCGGTGCGATGCCTTCAGCTTCCCATTGGTCCACATTGGGATTGATTTCTTTTTGTACAAAATCGGCCACCGCCCGTCGCACCATGTCATGTTCCTTGGTGAAGTAGATTCTGTTTCCGTTTAACGGTCCTGGCGCCATTGTTTGCCTTCCTGCCGGTTAATCCGGGATGCGTTCATTGGTTGACCGGGTTGATTTAGACGATTGGAATTGATCTTCACGGACATAACCAATCCGCTATTTTTTTAACCCAATTCGATCTTGGCGATGATCTCTCTCATGATCTCATCGGTTCCACCACCGATGGAGATGATTCGGGAATCCCGGTAAGCCCGGGAAATCGGCATCTCGTTCATAAATCCCAGGCCGCCATACATTTGCAGGCAGCCGTCAGCCACCCTGGTGAGCAGCCCGGCGGCATAGAGCTTGGCCATGGAAACTTCCCGGGTGACATCCAGGCCCGCTTCTTTCATTCTGACGATGTGGTAGGTAAGCTGCCGCAGGCATTCGGTTTCGGTTTGCCAGTCCGCCAGACGATGGCGCAGTACCTGCCGGGCAATCAGGGGTTTGCCGAATACAATGCGCTTGCGGATGTGTTCGACGGTCATGGCCATCATCTCCTCTGCGGAAATATACGACATGGGAATGGCCGAAAAACGCTCATGCTGAAACTGCTGCATCTGGTAGATAAAGCCCTCACCCTCTTTACCGATGCGGTTTTTAACGGGTACTCTGAGGTTGTCAAAAAACAGCTCCGCCGTATCGCTGCTGTGCATCCCCAGTTTATCCAGTTTGCGGCTGACTGTAAAACCGTTCAGATGCGTGGGTACAACGATCAGGCTGAAGGAATGGTAACCCGGATCGTCGCTGGTGCGGGCCAGCAGGGTCAGGAAATCCGCCTGGGTGCCATTGGTGATAAATGTTTTGGATCCGTTGATTACATAAGTGTCGTTTTCTCGTTTCGCGGTGGTCTGAATGGCGGCGACATCGGATCCGGCATCGGGCTCGCTAACGGCAATGGCGGCCACCATGTCGCCGGCAATGGCGGGTTTTAAATAAGTTTCTTTTAAATACTCGCTGCCGAATTCAGCAATGGCCGGGGTCGCCATGTGGGTCTGCACTGCGATGGCAACCACCAGCCCGGAGCCGTGAATGCGTCCGAGTTCTTCCAGAAAGACGGTGTCATACCAGTAGTCCAGGCCCTGTCCGCCGTAGGCAGGATCGTAGCGAATGCCGAGAAAACCGAGCTCCCCCATCTTTTTAAACAACTTATGAAGCGGAGACTGGCCCTGTTCTTCCCACTCGTCCATATAGGGGTTTATCTCTTTATCAATGAATTCTCTTATCGACTTGCGCACCATCTCATGATCTTTATTGAAATAGATCTGGGTTGCACTTTTTGATTTTACAGCCATCGGGTACCTCGCTGGTTGATAGAGTTGAATAAGTTTACCGGATTAAGCAGCCCAATTATCATTTCAGCTTTTTTTCTTCGCTTCCAGAAACATTTTTACAATTTCTTTGTGTTCCGGGGTTTGCAGCATGACCGACTGGTGGGCGGCTTCCCAGTGCAAAACCTCCTGCAGGGACATGTCAAAGCTTTTTTCAAGACCCTCCTTGATTAATCTCAGCGCAAGCGGAGGCTTTGCCGCCAGCGTCTCGGCCAGGGACTGCACTTCTTTTTCCAATGCTTCTTCCGGTACCGACTTGTAAATCAGGCCCATACCGGCCGCTTTTTTGCCGTCAATTTCTTCTGCCAGCATGGCCAATTCCCGGGCCCGGGCAAGGCCCACCAGCCGGGGGAGCAGATAGGTCCCCCCGTAGTCAAGGACCAGCCCGATGGCCGCAAAGATTTCACAGAACCTGGCGTTATGGGCAGCGATTACAAAATCTCCGGCCAGTGCCAGGTTTGCCCCACCGCCGACGGCCACCCCCTTGAGCATAACGACCACCGGTTGGGGCATTTCCCGCAAGGTTCGTACAATGTCGCCCACGCCCTTCATGGCTACCAGCCAGTCATAGGGTTCAATTTTTTCTGAAAAAAGTGCCACATCCGCGCCGGCCGAAAAATGCTCCCCGGCGCCTTTGAGCACCACAACATGAATGGATTCATCAGCGGCAATCTGCACAACAACATCGCGAAGCTGGACCAGCATTTCCTTGCTCATCGCATTCAGCACTTCCGGACGATTGAGGATCAGCGTGGCGACTTTATTTTTTCTTTGAACCAGAACAAGCTCTGAGGGCATATTCGCTATCTCCTTAATTTGTTTTGATAACGGGGTTGGTGACAGTAACTAATATCTTGCTAATATTAATTAAAGGCATATAGATCAATGGAAAATATGGTTAGTGAATATCACTTATTAAAATATTGTCAAGAA
>JAOZPY010000184.1 GCA_029932495.1 Desulfobacterales bacterium | reverse complement strand
CCCTTTATTTTGCCATTATTAACTATCGCTAATCAGCATTTTAGCCAAGCGTTTGCCCAGTCCGATGATGGTCAGCACCGTGGGACGATCCAGCGCTTCCGGAAACACACTGGCATCGCATACGTACAGCCCATCAATTCTGGTTTGCAGGTCGGTATTCAGCATGTCGCCGATGCGCACACTGCCGCTTGGATGGGTGCCGATGAAAGGCCGCATGAAAATGGTGGATTTTTTGGCACCCGCCTCCACCAGGGTCTGCCGGCATACCTGCCAGGCATCGTGCAGGCGCTGGTCATCCCCGGCGGTCATGGGTTTGCGGATTTTTCCGTCCGGGTAAATACCGCCGGAAATATCGTCTTTGAGTTTGATCATGATGCCCAACAGTTTGTTCCATCGCAGCCAACGCAGGGTAGGACCGAGCCCTTTGCGCACCGCCGCCAATGGGTAGAGCAGCCAGGGGTCGGTCAGTGTGCTGAGCATGTAGCCTGCTTGCTGGTTTTCCCATGACCAGGTCATGGGCGGCTCTTTGCCGGTCCCCTTTTTCCGGCTCAGCCCGTAGACCATGGTGGTGATGTCCATGGTCATCCCCACGCCAGCCTCGTTCAGGCCCGAATCCTGAAGGACGCGCGGCGAACCGATGCCGCCTGCGGCCAGGATAACTGTTGGTGCCGTGGCGTGAAACGGGCGGCCCATGATACGGCCCTGCACACCGGTTGCCTGGCGGCCGTCAATCAAAATTTTTTTAACCCGGGCGCCGGTGATCAGCCGGGCGCCATGGCCCCGGGCCTCATCAACCCACTCGGCAGCATTCCACTTGGCCCCGCAGCGGCAGCCCAGCATGCAGGTCGCCCGGCAGTCAAAAGACTTTGCCTGCTGTCGGCTTCTTTCCGGGTTCATGAATTTCGGCTGGGCGAACCAGTCATAACCCAGAGCCCTGCCCGCCATGGCGATGCGGGTTGAGGCCGTGCCCAGCAGCTCCAGTGGCAGGGGCTTGATTTCCAGTTCGTCAATGGTCTGCGCAACCTCGGTTTCGATATCCACTCCGTAAGTGTCTTTGAGCCACTGCGGCGGGGGTGCCGCGCAGGCGGTGTACATGCTGGTGGCCCCGCCGACCATCAGCGGGGCGATAATGTTCAGGCCCTCCTCGGTAAACAGAAGGCTTGCGTGCTGGGAATAGCGCATGGCCCCCAGATAGGTGCCGTAGTAAAATTTTTCGCGGTAGTCATGACCGCGCTCCAGGATAAGGACATCTTTGCCCTTTTTGCTCAATTCCCGGGCCACCGTCGCTCCCCCGGGCCCCGAGCCGATGACAATAAAATCCGCTGAAAGTTTTATTTTACCGAACATGATTTCTCCTAATAAAAGACCTGTCCCAATCCTATTACCTTAAAGACCGTTTCCAATTTTTATAAACCTCTGCAGGGATTTCGGCAAGTCGCGATCATCGACCTGCTGCGCCCGGGCGGATAAATCTACCCCGTTATAGGTGTGCCAGTACAATACCGGCCCGTCATCGCGGTCCCTCTCACGGCAGTAGTCCATTACCGCTGCAGCCGTTTTGGCGGTGTAAGTCGGTTCAAGGGTAATATTTTCTTTTTCCCTGAAAGCCCGGGCAGCCAATCTGCCGTTGCGGGTGGATACCCCGTATCCGCCTCCGAAATAATCATGTAAAATAACGGGAGGTTCAAGGGCAACAGGCGGTATGGCCGGGGATCGTTTTTTTAAAAAGCGGTAGGTCCGTTCCATGAGTTTTGCCACAGTGGCGGCGGTGCAGGCCGGCAAAGGGCCCAGGTGCGAGGCGGTGACCCGTACGCCCATTACCCGGGTGGTCAGACCGGCCAACTGAACGCCCAGACTCAGGCCGGCCAAGGTGCCGCCGCTTCCCAGGGGACAGAAAATCACCGAGGGCGCCGGCAGTTGCCCTTGGTCGATCTGGTCTTTTAGTTCAAAGGCGGCATTAACAAAGCCCACAGTTCCCAGGGAGTTGGACCCGCCGGCAAATATAAAAAAGGCCGCAGGGTGTGCAATGCGCTGGAGCAGATAATAGGCCAGCACGGTTTTGCCGAGGCTTCGGTGATAGACCATTTTGGCGTTGTAGCTGGCAAACAGGCGCAGGTTTTGTTTCACATGTTCGGTGACCGGCTGGTGAAACAACAGCAGGGTACAGCCCATGTCCAGCTGATTGCAAAAAATTGCAGTCGCCAGTCCATGGTTGGTACCGATGCCGCCCATGGTGATGACCTGTTTTTTCTTTTTTCTTCGGGCGTCAGCCAGCAGAAATTCAAGTTTGCGCACCTTGTTGCCGCCGTAGACCGATGAGCTCAGATCGTCGCGTTTGATCCATAGATTGTCATGGCCCAGCCGGTCCAGTCGTTGAACGGGGGTGGGAAAGGTCCCCAGGCAGATCCGGGCAATTGCCGTTTCCAGCTGGGGGTACTGTCGTAACAGAGGCCGATGGCAACCGGGATCATCCATGGTGGAACTCCTTTTTTTTCAACAGGTCCGCGATTCGGATCCCCTTTGCCGCCAGGTTTTTTTTGCGCAGAGAATAATATCCGATTCCTGAAAGCACAAAGGCTGCAAACCAGCTGATTTTTGCCACAGACTTGAGATCTGCTAAGATGACGATGCTGAAAAAAATGACCATGGCGATTCCCACCAGTGTGCAAAACCACAGCTGCCAGCCGCGCAGTTTGAAAGCCGACTGCTGATACTGTTCCCGATATAGCACCGGCAGCCGCATTGCGGCGATCTGGACCGGTAAAAAGATGATCAAACCCCCCAGGGCGGCATACGAAGCCAGGGTTTCAAGGGAAACCCCCGATACAATGCCCGCAACGGAAAAAATCCAGATGACGGTCAACAGCATGTGGGGGGTGCCGAATTTTTGATTCAGTCGGCCCATTTTCGAGGGCAACAGGCGATCTGCGGCCATCATCAGCAGGGATTTGGTGCCAACGATGAACAGGGCATTCAAGGTGGTGGTCAACGCCAGCACTGCGCCGCCCACCGTGAAAAAAAACATTCCGGCCCTGCCGGTTGTCTGCCTGCAGACCGCTATCAGCGGCTCGGAAGTTTGTCCCAGCAAACCGGCCGGCACCGCTCCCACGGTTGCCACCGCCACAGCAACGTAAATGAGCATTACGGTCGGCAGCGCGATAAAAAAAGCGGCTGGAATCACCTTGCCGGGATTGACGATTTCCCCGCCCAGTTCAATGATGCCATTGGCGCCGAAATAAGTGAAGGTCAGCAGAGCCGTGCCGAGCAGGAGATTGGTCGGACCGTTTTGCAGAAAATTTGAAAAGTTTTCCGGTTTGATGACCGCAATGCCCGCTCCGGCATAATAGATCAGTGCTGAAATGAGGATGATGACCAGCACGGCCTGAAGTTGGGCCGCCAGCCGGACCCCGAAAAGATTGACAAGGTAAAAGAAAGTCACCAGGGCAAGGGCAAACCCGGTGACTGATAGCGAGGGGAACATTACCTGGACATACACGGCACAGCCAATGGCATACAGAGGGATCTGACCAAAAAACGAGGCCCAGGCATACACCCAGATGCCCACAAATGCCAGGGCCGGCGATACCATGCGGCTGGGGTATTTATAGTTGGCGCCGGTGGTGGGCAGGGCTGAGCCGAGCATGGCCAGAGGCAGCATGCTGATAAATACGGGAATGACCGCCAGGGCGTAAGCCAGGGGCAATGCGGGGCCGACCACTTTGCAGACGATACCGGTAAATATAAAAACCCCGCCGCCGATCATAAAGCCGACAGCGATAAACGTTACAGCAGGAAGTTTTAAAACACGCTTCAGTTCGGGTTCCGGCATGGTATCCAATCAGGGGTTTTGTTATTTATCCACCATGACCCAGGCGGTGTAGCGGCCGTCGGTTTCGATTTTCGAGGTATAGCCAAGCGATACAATCATGTCCCGGATCTGTTGCGGGGTATAAAAATGACTGCGCATTAAAAATAGTTTTTCCGCCAGGGCCAGCAATTTGACTCCCTTGTGGTTGAAGTCGGGTTCTTCAATGATCAACCGGCCACCGGGTTTGAGCACTCGCAGCAGGTCTGCCAGGGCCTCGCGTTGATCGCAGAAATGATGCAGTGCATCGACGACAAGTATGCGGTGGAAAAAATCATTGTTAAATGGCAGACGCTCGACATGGGCGCGCACACCGCGGACAATGCCGGCAGGTGTTTTTTGCAGCATCCGCGAAGAGAGGTCATTGATAACGATGTTATCCACCAGCCCCTTGAGCCGTGATGATACCCGCCCGGTGCCGCCACCGGCATCCAGCAGCCATCCTTCAGATGGCAGATTGAGCAATTGGCGCAGCCGTTCGGTATCCGGCGGGCCGATCAGTCGGTCATAAACGGAGGCCAGCATGTCAAAATGATCCAGCATGGATTGTGCTCTCCAGGCCTGCTAAAGAGTCGGCACGATTTTTTACCGATTTTTTTGCCTGCAACAGGCCAAAGGATCATACGCTGTCGGCCGGCATCTTGCAAGCCCAATCCAGCATCGGGTCCCCGGGCGGCGGCAGTGTTGATTTACTGCCCCAATTAGGTTATCATCTAATAAATACACTACTACAAAACGAGGGCCGTGGTATGACACAGTGTGTTTTGTTAAATGCGGATTACACATTTTTAAATTTGGTCGACTGGCGGCGGGCTGTTTGCCTGATGGCCAAGGGCAAGGTGGAGGTGATCCGGGACTCTGCGCGTACGATTCATAATGCCAGCGGGGCGGCACTGAAAATACCGGCGGTGATGAGACTCATCAAGCTGATCCGGACGATTTACCGTGCCAGCGTTTCATTCACCAAACGCAACGTCCTGATCCGGGACCGTTTCAGGTGCGCTTATTGCGGCACCCGGCGGCAACGGCTGTCCATTGATCATATTATACCAAAGTCCAGAGGGGGAAAAACTGATTTTGAAAACTGCGTGGCCGCCTGCAAGGCTTGCAATTTAAAAAAAGGCGGCCGCACTCCCAGTGAAGCCAGGATGTATCTTAAGGTCAAGCCTTATCAGCCGACGATTTCTGAATTTTTACGCTTAAAATTTGAAAATCTGGGCATATACGAGGTGTTGAGAGAACTGGGCGTTTATTAACCGCAATGCAACTGACTGAAATAATGAGGGTGCGATGAAAATTATTGTTATCGGAACCGGATATGTGGGCCTCGTTCATGCTGCCGTGTGCTCAGAGTATGGTCATGAAGTTCATGCCTATGACATTGATAAGGAAAAAATTGAAGCTTTTTCCAGCGGTCGGACCGAATTGATCGAAAAATATGTCAACGAACCAGGACTGGTCAACATCCTGCGCGAAACCTCGAACAAGTCACTGTTTTTTTCCAGCGACTTGCAGGCCATTGTCGACGGCACCGATGCGATATTCATGTGCCTGCCGACGCCTTCAAATTCCGACGGCTCGACAAATTTGACTTTTTATGACGCCGCCGCCGAACAGATTGCCGAGAGCCTTGCCACAAGAAAGGACAGCCGCCGGGTGGTCCTGGTGGACAAGAGCACCGTGCCCATCGGTACGGCGCGGCATTTGCAGGGAATCATGGCCGCCCACGGGGTGGAAAACTTCGGTGTGGCCTCCAATCCCGAATTTCTGGCCGAAGGTACTGCCGTGGTGGATGCCCGGCGGCCGGACCGGGTGGTGGTGGGCTGTGATGTTGAAGAAGACTTTCGGATTTTGCGCCGGGTCTATTCCCAGTTTGTGAATCACGTGCGCATCAAGTATATTGAAACCACACCGGAGACCGCCGAGGCCATCAAATACGTGGCCAACACCATGCTGCTGACCTATATCTCCTTCTGGAACGGTGTGGGGGCCAAAATCGGAGAAAAAATGCCCAACGTGAATATCGATGATCTGCGCAAGGGGGTTACCGCCGACGACCGCATCAGTACCTGGGGATCTTTTGTCAGCAATGGTGCCGGCGGCAGTTGCTTTGGCAAAGACATCGCCTCGCTGATTTACCAGCTGCGCCAGGTCAATGTGA
>JAOZPY010000183.1 GCA_029932495.1 Desulfobacterales bacterium | reverse complement strand
CGTAGCTCAGTCGGTAGAGCGCTTCCTTGGTAAGGAAGAGGTTCACCGGTTCGATCCCGGTCGTGGGCTCCAGCACCATCATGGCGTGCGGCAGCCATCAACAAAAGCGCCTGCAACGGTTGCCGACCGGTGGAATTGCAACCATAGCGTTTAAACCCACAACATCCAAAACCATGGGAGGATGAACAAATGGCGAAGGAGAAGTATGAGCGGACCAAGCCGCACGTAAATGTAGGCACAATCGGTCACATCGACCACGGCAAGACGACGTTAACCGCGGCGATCACCAAGCATTTGGGTCTGAAGGGCATGGCGGATTACGTACCGTTTGATCAGATAGACAGGGCGCCGGAGGAAAAAGAGCGGGGGATAACGATAGCGACCGCGCACGTGGAGTATGAGACGGTCAGTCGTCATTACGCGCACGTGGACTGTCCGGGGCATGCGGATTACATCAAGAACATGATCACCGGAGCCGCTCAGATGGACGGAGCGATATTGGTTGTGGGAGCCGATGACGGACCGATGCCGCAGACGCGCGAGCACATATTGCTGGCGCGTCAGGTGGGGGTACCGAGCATCGTGGTATTTTTAAACAAGTGCGACATGGTCGATGACGAGGAGTTGATCGAGCTGGTGGAGCTGGAGCTGCGCGAGTTGCTGGACAAGTATGATTTTCCGGGCGATGACACGCCGATCATCCAGGGCAGTGCGTTAAAGGCGCTGGAAAGCGATGATCCGAACAGCGAGGAGGCCAAGTGCGTATTCGAGTTAATGGATGCCATCGACGCGTTTATCCCCGAGCCCAAGCGCGACATCGACAAGCCGTTTTTGATGCCGATCGAGGATGTATTCAGCATATCGGGACGCGGGACGGTGGTGACGGGCCGAGTGGATCGCGGCGTGATCCACGTGGGAGATGAAGTCGAGATAGTGGGGATACGGCCGACGTTCAAGACGGTGTGCACGGGAGTTGAGATGTTTCGCAAGCTGTTGGATGAGGGTCAGGCGGGCGACAACATCGGGGTATTGCTGCGCGGGACCAAGCGCGAGGAGGTGGAGCGCGGTCAGGTGGTGGCAATTCCCGGATCGATCACGCCGCACACGAAGTTCAAGGCGGAAGTATACATATTGAGCAAGGAAGAAGGAGGTCGTCACACGCCATTTTTCAGTGGCTACCGACCGCAGTTTTATTTTCGCACCACGGATGTAACCGGAGTGTTGACGTTGCCCGAGGGAGTGGAGATGGTGATGCCCGGGGACAATGTAACGATCGAAGCGCAGTTGATCACGCCGATCGCGATGGAAAAGGAGTTGCGCTTTGCGGTGCGCGAAGGCGGCCGCACAGTGGGTGCCGGTGTCGTCAGCGAAATTATCGAATAGGAGCCAATTTCAAAAGGGGACGTTTTGGAGCCGGCTCATAGGAAAGAACAGAGACCATGATAACTAACACCAAGATCAGAATCAGGCTCAAAGCTTACGACCACAAGCTGCTGGATCAGTCTGCGTCAGATATCGTTGACACGGCAGCCAAAACTGGCGCCAAGGTTGTGGGGCCTATACCGTTGCCGACCCGTATCAACAAGTTTTGCGTTTTGCGTTCTCCCCATATCGATAAAAAATCCCGTGAGCAATTCGAAATGCGGACACACAAACGGCTGCTCGATATTTTGGAACCCACTCAGCAAACGGTAGATGCTCTGATGAAACTGGATTTATCTCCGGGGGTGGACGTCGAGATAAAGCTGTAATTTACAAATTCCCTTCAGGATCAGGAATCCGGAAGACGACGATGAGCGGCGGGTGTAATTTACCGCCGGGTCCCTGAATTCCGGCTACCGGTCACCATGATAAACGGCCTCGCGTTAAAGAGGACGGGGGAATGAAACTGTCGTTGCAACAGGGAAACATTGGGCTATGTGCAAAGGACTTTTGGGAAAAAAAATGGGCATGACGGGGTTGTTCACCCCTGACGGAAGATATGTTCCGGTGACTGTTATTGAGACCGGCCCCTGTGTGGTGACGCAAATTAAAACTCGTTCAAGGGATGGATACGATGCGTTGCAGCTGGGTTTTAGTGAAAAAAAGGAAAATCGGGTAAACCGGCCGTTGAAGGGGCACTTCAAAAAAAGCGGTGAGCGCTGTTTTCGTTATCTGAGGGAGTTTCCCGTGGAAAACCCTGAGGAGTATAGCCTCGGGCAGAAAATCACCCTTGAGATGTTTTCCGTCGGCGAGCGGGTGGATGTAGTGGGTACAACAAAAGGGCGTGGTTTTTCAGGCGTCATCAAACGCCACGGTTTTCACCGCGGTCCCATGACCCACGGCAGTAAAAATATTCGCCGGCCGGGCTCGATCGGTTGTAGCGCAACACCTTCAAAGGTTATTAAGGGTAAAAAACTTCCCGGGCAATACGGCAATGTGCGCCAAACAGCCCGCAATTTGGAGATCGTTGATATCCGCGCGGATGACAATATGCTTTTGATCAAGGGCGCGGTACCGGGGTCACAGTCCGGTCTGGTAACCGTTAATAAGCTTAAGTTCAAACAGCAATAGCAGGGGTTTTGAGAAGCATTGCCGGTGCAGTGGCTTTTCAACAGCTTGCCTAACGGCCCGGGATGGGCGCGGGCCGCAAACAATATAAGAGGAAAAGTATGCCGGTTGTAGATGTACAAAACATAGAAGGCCAGCAGATTGCGCAAACGCAGCTTGCAGATGATGTGTTCGATGTGCCTGTCAAGACCAGTGTTTTGCATGAAATTGTTACGATGCAGCTGGCCGGCAGACGGGCCGCAACCGCCACGGTCAGGCATCGCAGTGAGGTGCAGGGCAGCGGGAAAAAGCTTTTTCGCCAGAAAGGAACGGGTCGGGCCCGTCGGGGGGATGTCAAGTCTCCGTTGTTGCGGGGAGGCGGAGTGGTTTTCGGACCGGATGGGAGAAATTATACTTATAGGCCTCCCAAGAAAGTGAGAAAGCTGGCGCTGAAAATGGCCTTGAGCAGCAAGCTGCAGGACAAGGCGATTGTGGTGCTGGATCGCTTCGAACTCGAAGAAGTTAAAACCGGAACATTTGTCGGTGTGCTTAAAGCATTGAGCCTCGACAGTGTTTTGATTGTTACCGAAAAAAAGAATGAGAAGCTGGAACTGTCCTCCAGGAACGTTCCCAAAGTGAAGGTGCTCAGAAGCGAAGGTCTGAATGTTTATGACGTTCTCAAGTACCGTACGCTGGTGCTGCTGGAGCCGGCCGTAAAAAACATCGAGGGGAGGTTGCGCGCATGATTTCCCGAAAAATAATCAGGAAACCCTTAATTACTGAAAAAACCAGTATTCAGAAAGAAATGCACAACCAACTCACCTTTGAGGTGGACCGCCTGGCGAATCGAATTGAAATCAAACGGGCCATTGAGTCTGTTTTCAATGTCCGGGTGGCTGAAGTAAGAACCATGCAGGTTAAGGGCAAAACCAAAAAAAGAGGGCCCATTATCGGCAAGCGTCGGGACTGGAAAAAGGCAATCGTACGCTTGATGCCCGGGGAGCGGATTGATTTTTTTGAGGGTGTGTAGAAGGCAACCAATGATTTTTGCATCCCGGATCTGCGATTTATCCGGGCCACTGGGAGCATAAGATGGCTGTAAAAAAGGTAAAACCAACATCGCCGGGACGGCGGTTTCAGACTTACGCATCGTTTGAAGAGGTTACGAAAAGCAGACCTGAAAAACGGCTGGTCAAGGCGTTGAAAAAATCAGGCGGCCGCAATGCCAATGGCCGGGTGACTTCCCGGCATCGGGGCGGAGGGCATAAAAGACATTATCGCATGATCGACTTTAAACGCGATAAACCCGGGATTCCGGCCCGGGTGGCTTCCATCGAGTATGATCCAAACCGCTCGGCCCGAATCGCATTGTTGCATTATGCCGATGGCGAAAAAAGATATATCCTGGCGCCGCTGCATTTAAGCGTAAACGACGTCGTGCAGTCCGGTCCGCAGGCCGATATCAAGCCGGGCAATGCGCTGCCGTTGAGCAATATCCCGTTGGGCACGCAGATCCACAACATCGAACTGCAGGCCGGCAAAGGGGGGCAGATTGTCAGAAGCGCCGGGACTTACGCTCAATTGATGGCCAAAGAGGATCGCTATGCTTTAATCAAGATGCCTTCCGGTGAGGTCCGCATGGTGTTGCTTAATTGCCAGGCCACCATCGGCCAGTTGGGCAATGTCATGCATGAGAATATCGCCCTGGGCAAAGCCGGACGGAAGCGGTGGCTGGGCAAGCGGCCGAAAGTCCGGGGCGTGGCCATGAACCCGGTGGATCATCCCATGGGCGGTGGTGAGGGAAGGTCTTCAGGGGGCCGTCATCCTTGCAGTCCCTGGGGCATGCCCACCAAAGGATATAAGACGCGAAAGAACAAGAGCAGCGATCGACTGATCGTTCGAAAACGTTCCAAGAAATAGACGCTGAACCGGCAAACGCCGGGATATGAAAGGCGTCATTGGGAGAAATTGGAGAAACTATGCCGCGATCGTTAAAAAAAGGTCCTTATGTCGAACCAAAACTGATGAACAAGGTGCTTGCGGCCCAGGAGACCCGCAGCAGTCGCGTCATCAGAACCTGGTCCAGACGCTCAACGATTGTACCGGAAATGGTTGGTATCACCCTGGCGGTCCACAACGGCCGTAAATTTATGCCGGTTTTTATATCGGAAAACATGGTGGGCCATAAACTAGGTGAATTTTCGCCGACACGCACTTTTTACGGGCATGCCGGCGATAAAAAATCTAAGCTGAAAAGATAATTCCAGGGCGTTTGGTTTTGGTAATTGTTTGACTCTGGGGTTTCAGGTGGCGGGCCATCAACGTAAATCTCAGGAACTGGCACCTGGAATGCGAACACCTAACATAAAGGGTTACCGAAGATGGAGGTCAAAGCTGTATCAAAATATGTGCGTATTTCACCGCTTAAAGTGCGCAAAGTGGTTGATGCGGTCAAGGGAAAGCCGGTTGAAAACGCATTGCAGGTTCTTAAGTTTATGCCCCAGAAAGCAGCTGCCATACTGGAAAAAATTATCCGTTCGGCCGTTGCCAATGCAGATCAAAACCCGGATGTCGATATTGATCTGCTGGTGGTCCAAAATATTACTGCCGACCAGGGACCGAGTTTGAAACGTTGGAAAGCCCGGGCGCGGGGCAGGGGGACACGAATTTTGAAACGTACCAGCCACATTACCGTCGTTTTATCCGAGGAAACTTCGGTTCAGTAAAGGAGGCCAAGCTTGGGTCAAAAAGTAAATCCGATCGGATTAAGACTGGGAATTGTAAAAACGTGGGAATCGCGGTGGTTCGGAGGAAAGAACTACGCGAAGTATTTTCTTGAAGATCATAAGTTGCGCACATTCATAAAAAAGAGGCTTTACCATGCCGGTGTTTCCCGGATTGAAATTGAACGGTCCTCCAGGCGCGTGAGGCTGCGAATATATACGGCACGGCCGGGAATCGTAATCGGGAAAAAGGGCGCCGAGATTTCCCAGCTGAAAAAAGAACTTGAAAAACTAACCTCCCATGAACTTCTGATTGACATCCAGGAGGTGCGAAAGCCTGAAATCGACGCCCAACTGGTTGCTGAAAATGTCGCCCAGCAGATCGAAAGAAGAGTGGCCTTCCGGCGAGCCATGAAAAGGGGCGTGTCGTCGGCGATGCGTTTTGGCGCGCTGGGTGTGAAAATTATCTGTGCCGGCAGGCTGGGGGGTGCTGAAATGGCCCGCACCGAGTGGTACCGGGAAGGGCGGGTGCCGCTGCATACCCTGCGGGCGGATATTGATTACGGTTTTATCGAAGCGCGCACAACTTACGGCATCATCGGAGTCAAGGTTTTTATTTTTAAAGGGGAAATACTGAAAAAAGAACCGGTGGAGGCGGCAACCGCTTAACCAATATTTGTCGCAGATTACGGGCAAGACCGATTAGAGGCGGTTCTGAATTTTTAACCCGCAGCCCGTATCCGGCCATAGCTAACAGGAGTTTACAATATGCTC
>JAOZPY010000182.1 GCA_029932495.1 Desulfobacterales bacterium | reverse complement strand
AGATTAAGATGGCAAAATTGATAAAATACGACCTGAAAGCCCGCGAGGCAATGCTTAACGGAGTACGAACCCTTGCCGATGCGGTAGTAGTCACTCTGGGCCCGAAGGGAAGAAATGTCGTGATCGACAAATCCTGGGGATCTCCCACGGTTACCAAAGACGGGGTGACGGTTGCCAAAGAAATTGAACTGGAAGACAAATTCGAAAACATGGGTGCCCAAATGGTTAAAGAAGTGGCCAGCAAAACCAGTGATATGGCCGGTGACGGCACCACCACGGCCACCGTGCTGGCAAGGTCCATATATGAAGAAGGACAAAAACTGGTTGCCGCCGGCAACAACCCCATGGCGATCAAACGGGGAATTGATGCTGCCGTTGAGGTGGTCAGCAAGGAGCTTCGCGCCCTGAGCAAATCCACCAAAGATCAGCGTGAAATCGCTCAGGTCGGCACCATTTCCGCCAACAATGACGAAACCATCGGCAACATTATCGCTGAGGCCATGAACAAAGTGGGCAAGGAAGGCGTGATCACCGTGGAAGAGGCCAAAAGCATGGAGACTACCCTTGAGGTGGTGGAAGGCATGCAATTTGACCGCGGATATCTTTCCCCCTATTTCGTCACGGATCCGGAAAAAATGGTGACGTCCCTGGAAGATCCTTACATCCTGATTAACGAGAAAAAAATCAGCAACATGAAGGACCTGCTGCCGATCCTCGAGCAGGTCGCCAAGATGGGCAAACCATTAATGATCATTGCTGAAGATGTTGACGGCGAGGCCCTGGCCACCCTGGTGGTCAATAAACTTAGGGGAACCTTGCAAGTGGCCGCCGTCAAGGCGCCGGGCTTCGGCGATCGCCGCAAGGCCATGCTGGAAGACATCGCCATTCTGACTGGTGGACAGGTCGTATCCGAAGACCTGGGGATCAAGCTGGAAAACCTGGGCCTGCAGGATCTCGGGCGGGCCAAACGCGTGAGTATCGACAAGGACAATACCACCATCGTGGATGGTGCCGGTTCCCGCTCGGCTCTTGAGGGCCGGGTAAAACAGATTCGCGCCCAGATCGATGAAACCACCTCGGATTACGACCGTGAAAAACTGCAGGAACGCCTGGCCAAACTGATCGGCGGCGTTGCCGTCATCAATGTCGGGGCCGCCACAGAGACCGAGATGAAAGAGAAAAAGGCCCGCGTGGAAGATGCGCTGAATGCAACCCGTGCAGCGGTTGAAGAAGGTATTGTTCCCGGTGGCGGAGTTGCGCTGGTCCGTTGCCTGGAAGCCCTGGGTAAATTGAGAATCAAGGCGGACCAGAAACTGGGCGTCAAAGTTGTGATGCGCGCCATTGAAGAACCACTGCGCCAGATCGCCAACAACGCCGGTGTTGAAGGCTCGGTGGTTATCGACAAAGTCAAGAATGGCCAGGATGCATTTGGCTACAACGCCGAGAATGATGCCTATGAGGATCTGATTAAAGCCGGTGTCATTGATCCGACCAAGGTCGTGCGCCTTGCACTGCAAAACGCAGCCAGCGTGGCGTCATTAATGCTGACCACCCAAGCCATGGTAACGGAAAAACCCGAAGAAAAAGCCGAAGCCATGCCCGGTGGTGGTGCTGCTGCTGGAATGGGCGGCATGGGCGGCATGGGCGGCATGGGCGGCATGATGTAACGACCGTTCAGCAATCAGTCCAAAAAACCACAAGCCCCTGCGGAATTTATACATGCCCGCAGGGGCTTTTTCTTTTAGTGATCTATAATTGAGTATAAGCTAGCGGTGGTGAAAAATTTGACAATTCGACGATAATCTTATAATCTTATTACAGATTCCCTGATGAACCCGCAACAAGTCTTTTACAAGTGATTTTGAGCATTTTGGGAAAAAACGCTGGAATCCTGAGCGTTAAAAATTCAAACTGTTAAAAAGAATCGGAGTTTCTGATGATCAGCAAATTGCGCTTTAATCCTTTGCAGTGCACAGCATTTTTCTTTTTGCTGCTGGCGGCTTCCCTCATCCCAGCGACCGCTCAATGCCAGCAAACCGTTCAATACGAAACCGGCTTTTATTACACGGTCCAGAAGGGCGACACCCTCTGGGACCTTTCCCAGAAGTTTTCCGACACCCCCTGGCAATGGCCTGAGTTATGGAAGGAAAACAGCCAGATTGCCAACCCTCACCGGATTTATCCGGGACAGCGCATCCGCCTTTACCGTCGCCGGGGCGCCCAGGGTGTCCAGGTGAAAAAAACTGTTGAAAAACCCGACCTGAACAAGCTGATATTCTACCGCTATGCTGCCATCGAACGGGTGGGATTTATCCGCCAGCAGGCGTTACCGCCCCGCGCTGTTATTTTCAAAGTTGAAGCTCAAAAGGAAATGATCAGTACCGGAGACCTCGTATACATCCGGCCTGAAAAATCTGCCACACTCTCCAAGGGCGAAAGATATACCATCTATCGCACCTTAAAACCCATCATGGATGTCAAAACCAAAAAATACATCGGCATTCAGCATTACCTGGCCGGAGTCGTGGAAATCACCCTTGTAAGGCCCGCGTTTGTACTGGGCAGAATTGTGGCGGCATACCGGCCCATCCGCGTCGGTGACAAATTGATGCCCTATGTTCACAGGCTGCCGCGCATCTGCCTGCAAGACAGCCCCAAGGGCTTGCGAGGGCAGATTATCTCGGCAGAAGAGCACGATACGATTTTTGGAGAAAGTGCCATCGCGTTCATTAACAAGGGAGAAAAGGACGGCGTCAGAGCCGGGCAGCTATACTGGGTCTTCAAGCAGGAAAAATACCGCATTAATCCTGAAAAAGAATATGAAACAACCCTCACCCCTGTTCTGCTGGGAGAATTGCTGGTATTGCGCACGGAAGAGACCACCGCCACGGTGATTGTCACTGACTCGCGTCAAGCCTTTCATGCCGGGGCGCAGATTATCACGCCGTTTAAGCTGGAATAATCTGAATGGCAAAAACGCAAAGCGCCGTGCCCTTAAACGGGCACGGCGCTTTTTTTTACTAAAAGCACTTTTCTGGCAGATCTCAAAATACGCATCTTATTCACAAGGCGACAGTCATTGCATGGGGCGCACCGCTCGCATCCGATGTTGCCTTGTTCTGGATCGGTGATTTCTATATTTTTCCCGCTCCTTTACCTGTTTCACCCGTAAGGCGATAATGCGGCCATCCGGCAATTTAAAACCCTGCACCATGACCAACTGCCGCTTGGCAAATGTTTCAAGTGAAATGGGATTACCGTGGGTGTTTTCCAGTGCGGTTTTAAACGGCTGCCCGTTGCCCAGCATGAAATCAACAATCCAAACCTGCTGTTCAGCAACCACCAGCCGCCCTTCTTCAGGATGGACTTCCATAATTTTTGATGTCAGTTTGACAGGATCGCTGTCGTCGATATCAAACCCGGCCACCGGCTGGGAAAACGCCACCAATGGCAGGCTGCAAAAAAAGATTACAAGCACTGCAACGATATCAATGCCGATTTTATTTGCGGACAAGTGCTGTCTGATCATCTGCACCTCCTGTTCCGATTAAAAAAAATATTAGCCCCTAAAAAATCTGGGTCCAGTAATAGCGGTACATGTCCTGGTTAGCCAGGGTCGGCAAACTGACAATACCGCCTTCAACTCCCACAAAAATATGGGCTCCACCGCTGAGAACGGCGATCACAGGGGCCGAGGGAATCGCAGTACCGATAGCCACAGAGCGGTCCTTTTTACCCAGTGAGACGATATTGCCGCCGGCATCGGTTTCCACCTCGCTGCTGAATTCATGCATCGAAGCCCCGGTTTTATAATCCAAGGCGTACAGCCGGGCAATACCACGCACTGTGGAAACCGCGCAAGGATCATCGCCTTGATCTTCTGATGTGTCTGAAGAGGGAGTATAGGTGGTCACATACACCACTCCGGCATACACCCGGGGGGAAGCGACCACTTTTTCGCCGGTATTTTCCAGCCGGATATACCACCCCTTGTTATTTTCAAGATCCGTTTGTACCGCCTGCTTTTGTGTCTCGTTGCCCAGCTGGATGAGGTCATCAGTGACATCCACCAGATCCGTCTCGTCCAGTGTTGCCGTGGTGCTCCAGTCGTTTTTAACCGCATAGATGCGATTGACCACGTCGGTGTCTCCCGGGTCGGCCCGATCACCGGTGCCGAAAAAGATATATTCGCCAAAGGATTCTTCAACGGCATCCGGCGCATAGAGTATTTTGCGCTGAACACCGTCGACCGCAGAAGCGGAAAACAGTTTTGTCGCTGTCCAGCTGCCGTCGACGACGACCTGGGAAATCGTTTCACCACAGACAGTATAACTCTCCAGTTCATCATCTTTGTAAGCAAACACGTTGCCGCCCAGATCACCGGCATAAACCCGGCTGACAATGCCGTCACCATCGGGATCAAATGCCGAGGTATCCACAATACAGTGGGTCATGCCCAAGCTGGTATGGCTGACGGCACTGAAGTGAAAATTGCTGATCAGCTGCCCGGTGCTGACGTTGACGGCCAGCAGCGCCCGACCGACGGAATCCTGGGCGTTAGGGGTCTGCAGATCCTGGTTGTTGTCATAACCGCCGGGGATTATAAACACATCCTCGGCGGAGGTGCTGATGTTTAAATTGCAGTCCGGCTCCCCGCTGATAGTCACCGTCGTATCGGTGGCAATGGTAGCCCGTTCGGGCTTGCCCCAGGACTGACCCAGGAGCTCATAGGAATCCGTATCCGGATCGTTGGTGGGATCGGGGTCCAGGATGCGGTCTGAAATGGTATAGAGCCACTGAGGGGCGTTGTATGTTGTAATGTCCAGCGCATTGTAATTGAATCCCCCACGCCGTTCTCCCATAATAATAATTTTTTGGCTCTGGCCGTAATAGACCACCGGAGAACCATCCAGGAAATAATCGTGATCATTGTTATCCAGCAGTTTCAAGCGGTTCAATTGATCCGGAGGGATAAACCCCCAGGCCTCGCTGCCGTCATCGTCATCGATGCAGTGCAGCAGGCCGTCGTTGCTGCCGGTAAAAATCATGCTCTTGGCATCCTCGGTGGCCGGATCCCCGTCCGGATCGGCATAATAGACCACCACCGGCTCAGAATGGACGATATCGCCGAACTCCCCTTGGTGGATCGAATTGATCAAATTCTGTCGTTCGGTATCATCGGCGACATCCAGCATGGCATTGGTCAGACTGGTATTGGTCGTTACAAAGGCGTTGGACGCATCGGTGAGCAACGCCAGGGATCCGGTGTAAGTATACAGATTACGCGAAGCCGTGCTGTCAATCAGCAAACCCAACACTTCCGCAGCTCCACCGGCTTCGACATCCGGGCCGTCATTGCCCAAGGATGTCCAATACGACAGTGCATTGTCCTTGATAAGCCCGTCATCGGTGGTGGCAACCATGCCGGTCGCATCATAAAGGGTGCCGTCGTTTCCCAGACCGTAGCGCTTGATATTGCCGATCCAGCGGCCGTTTAGCTGGGGTTTGAAAAAGCCGAGATAGATTCGGTCTCCGGCATAGGTCCGGTTCATGCGGCTGATTGGCACTACCGGGGCTACGAACACGGCGTTTTCTTCGGAAATGCTCGACATAATCTGGTAAAAGGCTTCACTGAGCTCCGAATAATTGGTGGCTGTGTAATATACCCCGCCGCCGTTGGCAGCGGTATCCTGCAGCAGTTGCTGGTTGCTCTGGAACCCGATGGTAAAGGTGATGATATTCTGCTTGTCAAAGGACGTTCCGTCCCCCAGGCCGGGGTTACAGTCACTCTCATAAAGGTAAGCAGCCACATCGTCCAGGTAATCAGAACCGTAATTGTCGTAACCGCCCGGATCATTGCCGTCATTGTCGAAATCGCCGATGGTATCGCCGTTAATGTAGGCCCCCGAGGTCAAGTGCCAGTCCTGATCTTTGGTGGGCTCGCCATCGGTCATGATGATGATATAGTTTTTCTGGCAACGCTCCTGCATGGGCGAGGTGTAGCTCACACCGCTGTTGTACCAGCTGTCCATGCCGGCAAAATACAGCCCGGCCTCAGCCA
>JAOZPY010000181.1 GCA_029932495.1 Desulfobacterales bacterium | reverse complement strand
CCATCGTCAATCGCTCGGGCAAATTATGCGGCTATAACACCGACTGGCAGGGAGCCGTAAAGGCGCTGAAAGACAAAACCCCCATCAACGGCCGCCGGGTGGCTGTCATCGGAGCGGGGGGGGCGGCCCGGGCGGTGGCTTTCGGCGTTCAAAAAGCGGGAGGTCGGCTTACGATTTTAAATCGCAGCCCGCAAAAAGGGAAAAAACTGGCCATGGATCTGAATACTGATTTTATCGCGCTGCAGGAAGTCAAAAAATTATCCTGCGAGATTCTCATCAACACCACGCCGGTGGGCATGACACCCCATGAGGATGCCACCCCCATCGACTGCCGGCTCCTGCAAAAGGAAATGGTCGTCATGGACGCCATTTACAGCCCCCTTAAAACCCGGCTGCTGGCAGCAGCCGAGGCCTTGGGATGCACCACCGTTGACGGCCTGGCCATGTTGGTCTACCAGGGCGCGGCCCAGTTTGAACTGTGGATCGGCAGTGAGGCACCGGTGGACATCATGCACCGGGCCGTGCAGCAAGCGCTTTTGCCGGAAGGAAAAACAACCTGATGCTGGCAATCAAGGCCCATGCAATAAAACCCCGCTGCGAGGTAAGTATTCCGGGCTCCAAGAGCGACACCCACCGGGTACTGGTGGCATCCGCCCTGTCCGATGGCCTGTGCACCATTGAAAATGCACTGTTCAGCCAGGACACCCGCCGGACCATGGCGGCCTTGCAACAGATGGGTGTCACCATCGATGAGCCCGGCAATGGAAAACTGGTGGTACACGGCAAGCGGGGGCATCTGCAGCGCTGCAACGATAAAATCGACCTGGCCAATTCGGGAACGTCCATGCGGTTTCTGGCGGCCGTGGCCGCCCTGGGCCGGGGCTCCTACCTGTTGACCGGCAGCCCGCGCATGTGCCGTCGGCCAATCGGCGATCTGGTCGACGCGCTGGGACAAATCGGGGTCCGGGCATATTGCAAAAACGGCAACGGCTGCCCGCCGGTGCAAATCGAGGGAACAATCCCAGCCGGTGGCCCCGTAACAATCGATTGCCGCACCAGCAGCCAGTATCTTTCCGCCCTGCTGCTCATCGCCCCTTATACCCGCAACGGGCTGGACATCACTGTCACGGCAGGGCCGGTGTCCAGACCCTATGTGGACATGACCGTCACCGTCATGAAAAAATTCGGCATCAATGTCCGCCGGCGGGGCGACACCCGTTTTTCCGTCGACGGCGGCCAGGTCTACCGGGCCAGAGTGCACACGGTGGAAGCCGATAGCTCCCAGGCCGGTTACTTCTGGGCGGCGGCGGCGATCACCGGCACGCAGCTAAAAGTCTGCGGCCTTTCAGGAGCCACCTGCCAGGGGGATGTGCGGCTGGCACAAATTCTGGAAACCATGGGATGCCGGGTGGTGCGGGAATCGGATGGCATACAGGTTTGTGGCCGCCCCCTGCGGGCGGTTTCGGTAAACATGAGAGATATGCCGGACATCGTTCCCACCCTGGCGGTGGTGGCTGCTTTTGCCGCCGGCAGCACCCGGATTAAAAATGTTGCCCACCTGCGTGCCAAGGAAAGCGACCGGTTGACGGCCGTGGTCAATGAGCTCGAAAAAATGGGCATTGCAGCGGACTGTGACGGCAGCACACTGACCATCACCGGCGGCCGGCCCCGGGGGGCGGAAATCGAAACCTACGACGATCACCGCATCGCCATGAGCTTTGCGATCGCCGGGCTCAAAGCCCCGGGTACGGTGATCCGTAATGAAAGCTGCGTGGAAAAGTCATTTCCCCGTTTCTGGCAGGTGTTTGAAACGCTTTATGCTTAAAGAAAGTTCTGATTTGCAAGGCCTCAAACAGGGATAAAAAGACACATATCGAATATCGAACAAGGAATGTCGAAAGCCGAAGTAAAGGATGCTATCGATTTTAATTAAAAAGGCTGAGCGTAGCGATTCCACATTTCGACATTCTGCGGTTCGATATTCTGCTGTTCAGCGGTTCGCTGTTCAGACATGCGGCCCAATGTAGCTTGAAAACCAAAACAGGAGAAAAACTGAATGTCCAGTTCCATGGGGACTATTTTGAAAGTGACCACTTTCGGCGAATCCCACGGCCAGGGGGTGGGGGTGGTTGTGGACGGATGTCCGGCCGGGCTGCCCCTGCAGCCCGCAGATATCCAGGTACAGTTAGACCGGCGCCGACCCGGGCAAAGTACACTGACCACGCCCCGCGACGAAGCCGACCGGGTCACAATCTTGTCCGGGGTTGAAAACGGCAAAACCCTGGGAAGTCCCATCGCGCTGCTGGTGGCCAACCGGGACGCCCGACCTGCCGAATACGCCGCCCTGAAAAACGTTCCCCGGCCGTCCCACGCGGATTATACATATCAGATAAAATACGGCCGGCGGGCTTTTTCCGGCGGCGGCCGCTCCAGCGCCCGGGAAACCATTGGCCGCGTTGCTGCCGGCGCAATTGCCGAAAAATTTCTATTTGAAACCCATGGCATTGAAATTGTGGCCTGGGTCAGTGCGGTGGGGACCGTGAATGCACCCGGGGTGGATGTGCTGCGGATTATCCGCCGGGAGGTGGATCAGACCCCCATCCGCTGCCCCGTTAAAGCAGCGACCGTTAAAATGATCAGCGCCGTGCAGGCGGCCGGCAAGGCGGGCGACTCGCTGGGCGGCATCATTTCCTGTGTCTGCCGCCATGTACCTCCGGGTCTGGGGGAGCCGGTGTTTGACAAACTGGAGGCCGCACTGGCAGGGGCCATGCTGTCGATTCCGGCTACCAAGGGCTTTGAAATCGGTTCCGGTTTTTCCGGTAGCCGCATGTGCGGATCGCAGCACAATGATCTTTTTGTAAAAAAAGGCGGCCAGCTGGGCACCCGGACCAATTACAGCGGTGGCGTGCAGGGAGGTATATCCAACGGAGAACCCATCGTTTTCCAGGTGGCCTTCAAGCCACCGGCCACCATCGGACAATCCCAGCAAACAGCCGATTTTGAGGGCAACGAGACCACCCTGGTCGCCGGGGGACGCCATGACCCCTGTGTGGTGCCCCGGGCCGTGCCCATTGTGGAAAGCATGGCAGCCCTGGTGATCGGCGACATGCTCTTGCGGCGGCAAAAGCCGTTGAACATCCCATGAAACTATCCCAGCGAATCCAGAACAGCACCGAATCCGAAACCACACGCTTCAGCGCCCGTGTGCAGGAATTGACCGCCCGGGGAAAACGGATCATCAATCTTGCCGTTGGACAACCGCAGTTTGACACCCCGGCCCAGGTGATCGCCGCCACCGTCAAAGCCCTGGAAGCCCGAAAGACGAAATACAGCCCTGTGGGCGGCATCGCTTCTTTGAAAGCAAGGCTGGCCCAACAGTTCGACGGCTATGATGGCGACAACATCATCATTACCAACGGCGCCAAACAGGCGCTTTACGCTGCCTTTCAGGTGATTTGCGACCCGCACGATGAGGTCATTGTCCCGCGGCCCTGCTGGGTCAGCTTCCCTGAGCAGGTCAAGTTGGCCGGCGGACGGCCCGTGCTGGTGGACACCTGCAACCACCAGCTGGACTGTGACGCCGTTGCCCGGGCGATCGGTCCCCAAACCCGGGCGATTGTTATCAATTCCCCCAACAATCCCACCGGCGCGGTTTATCCGAAAACCGCGCTGGAAAAAATTGTCCGCCTCGCTCAGCAGCACGATTTATACCTGGTTGCAGATGAATCCTATGATCTGTTTGTCTATGACGGCCTTAAAAGCGAAAGCCTGTTTCAATTTGAACAAATCCGGGATCGGCTAATCGTCATCCGCAGTTTTTCGAAACACTTTAATATGACCGGGTTTCGCGTCGGTTACATCGCCACCGACAGCTTTATCATCAGTGCCCTGACCCGGCTGCAGAGTCATCTGACGGGCAACGTCTGCACCTTTGTCCAGCATGGCGCCCTGAGCGCTCTTGACCTGGATGAGCAGCTGCCGGCCGCCTGGCGCCGGGAGCTGGAAACCAAAAGAAATCTGGCCTATCACCGGGCTGCAGAGCTGTTCGACTGTATCCGGCCCCACGGGGCATTTTATCTTTTTCCCGATATTTCCGGACAATTGAAAGCCGGCATGACAGCGCTGGCCTTTGCCACCCATCTGCTGGAAGATACCGGGGTGGCCGTGATGCCGGGCGAAGCCTTTGGTATGGGCGGACACATCCGGATCTGCTTTGCCGTGGCCGAAGACAAGCTTGTCAGCGGTTTTGACAAAATAGCGGAGGCCTTATGATCGGCATCATTGGATTCGGCCGGTTTGGAAAACTGACAGCGCAATACCTGGCTGCTGATTTTGACGTGCGGGTATATGACCCGGCGGACCTGGCGGCGGCGATCCGCCGCACGGGGGCACACCGCAGTTCCCTAAAGACGGTTTGCGGCTGCGAGGTTGTCATCCTGTGTGTTCCGATCCGCGCCATGCGCAATGTTTTGCGTCAAATCGCCTCCTTGCTCGATGAGAATGTTCTGGTCGTCGATGTCTGTTCGGTCAAAGAATATCCCGTCAAATGGATGCAGGCGCTGCTGCCCGAGCGTGCATCCATTTTGGCCACCCACCCCATGTTCGGTCCCGACAGTGCCTCCGGCAGCCTGCAGGGGAAAAAAATTTTTTTAAACCCGGTGCGGATAACCGAAAAAGCCTACCGCAAAATCAAGACCTTCCTGGCCGCCCGGGGGCTGATCATCATTGAAGGCTCCGCCAGCCAGCACGACGAGCAGATTGCCGTCAGCCTGGCACTGACCCATTTTATCGGTCGCACCCTGTCTGAATTTGAGGCCCCGGCTCTGGCCATCGACACCGAAGGCTACCAAAGGCTGCGGCAGATTCTGGAAGTGGTCGAAAACGACACCTGGCAGCTGTTTGTCGACATGCACCGCTACAACCCCTATGCGAAAGAAAAACGCCGGATGTTTATGGACATTGCAAAAAAAATTGATGCCCAGCTGGATGTCTGAAAAAGTAGACAGACGTTATCCAATAATATTCACATCAATCGTTGACCCCACCCTGTCATTATCGTTTAATTCGCTGTAATGATTCAGTAAAAAAAATTTTAATGCCCTGTGCATGAACTTTGCATTATGCAAACCCAATGACTGAAACCGTATAATAGGGGGAATCAGCGCAAACGCGTAACAAACATTTTCAGGGATTGGTCGGAGAGCAATGGATTTTTTTGACCTGATGGGGCTGGTATTTTCACTGGTCGCACTTTATCGAGTGCTGATGTGTTAAGCCCTGCAACAAAAAGCCGTGGGAGGCACGGAAGCAGGTTCAAAATCCCGGATTCGACCCGCTGGTCGGCCTGAACATCATCGGGTCAGCCGGGCACAAACGGTTTGCCCGGTTTGCAATTCCGCTTTGCCTGGGGGCGGATGGGATTTTGAACCGCTTCTGTTGTCCTGGAATCGCTGGCGCATAATGCCCGGCGGGTTCGCTCAAGGAGGGCAACGGTTTACGGGCGGCCGCCGGGCAGCGTCGGAAGTGGTTTCAAATTCTACTGCAGCTGGACTTTCAGTGAAAATTTTCCGGCCCCTTCGTCGCTGTGCACCAGGATGTCGGAATATGGCGGGTCTACGGTCAGTCTTAACAACCCGGTTACCATCCAGGAGTAATCTGCAGTCGGATTTGTCCGGCCTCGGCGGACAGTCCGCGAGATGCGGTCACAATGTACAGGGCGTGGGAGGCGGGGGCCTGTTTTTGAGATTCAAGAAATATCCCGCTGGCGGCCGTCTGGTCGCCGGCCGTGGCCTGTCGCAGGTTGCCGACGTAATCTCCGCCAAAATCTGCTTCACTGGAAAGCCCCATGACCAGGCCTACCGCCCATTCCATTGAGCCGCCAATGACGGCACCGCCACTCCATCCTTGAACGTAGATTTTGGCTGCCTGGCGCCCGTTTTTAAAACTGATCAGGCCGCTTCCTTTCATGTATTTGACGATAAAACCGCCTCCCCCGGCGTTGTAAACAAACACGCCCCGTACCGGTTGCTTTTTAAGCTGGGCCTGAAACCAGGAATCCCGGAAAGAGGCTTTCAGGCCGTCGATCATCTG
>JAOZPY010000180.1 GCA_029932495.1 Desulfobacterales bacterium | reverse complement strand
GGCAAGGGGGTTTTGCTGGGTGGTGTGCCGGGGGTGGAACCGGGCACGGTGCTGGTGATCGGCGGTGGTGTGGTCGGCACCAACGCGGCGATGGTGGCCTGCGGCTTGGGCGCCAAGGTGTATCTGCTGGATACGAATTTACAGCGGCTGCGGTATTTAAGCGAGGTGATGCCCAAAAATTGTTTCCCGATCGCCTCCAGCCCGGCCAGTGTGCGCAAGTTTTTGAAAGAGGCCGATTTGGTGGTGGGTGCCGTGCTCATCCCGGGGGCCACCGCACCCCGGCTGATTACCCGCGAAATGCTGTCTTACATGAAAAAAGGCTCGGTCATCGTGGATGTGGCCATTGACCAGGGCGGCTGCATCGAAACTTCCAAACCCACCACCCATGACGATCCCATATTTGAAGTCGATGGTATCGTGCATTACTGCGTGGCCAACATGCCCGGGGCGGTGTCCATGACCTCCACCGTTGCGTTGACCAATGCGACCTTACCCTACGCGCTGGAACTGGCGGACAAGGGCTATGAAAAGGCCGCCAAGGACAATCCGGAAATCGCCAGGGGCATTAATATTCTCGAAGGCAAGGTCACCTATCCGGGCGTGGCCGAGGCGTTTTCGATGCCGTACACCCCGCTGGATTCAGTGCTGGGGTAAAGCAGGCGGTGATGTTGACCGCCAATTGCATACAGGCACCGCCCGGTGGGCATTACCGGGCGGTGCACAATTTAATTTTCAACCCAATAGGTAAAGTAAGGAGGCAAAAATGACAAAAGAATTAAAAGACTGGTTTGTACCCTGGCTGATGAGTGCCCGCGAATATAATACCAGCATCCTGGATCATGCCTGGGCTCACCCGGAAAATGCGCGGTTGATGCTCAATGAAAATCCGATCCCGCCCTCGGAAAAAATCGTGCAGGCCGTGGCCGATGCCGTACGCAAGGGCAATCGCTACCCGGACAGCATGAAGGGATTAAGGGAGAGGATCGGCAAGATGTACGATTTGGGTCCGGACAACGTGGCATTGTGCAACGGCTCTTCGGAGACCATTGATGCCATGATGCGCCTTTTTTTGAAACCGGGTGATGAAATTATCATGTCTGATCCGACCTTCGGGCTTTTCCCGCCGCGCGCCGAGCTGTGCGGTGCCAAGGTGGTTCAGATTCCCGTGCGTGAAGGGGATCTGCAGTATGACGTGGAAGGCATGCTCAAGGCGATCAATGAAAAAACCAAACTGATTCTGATCATCAATCCCAACAATCCCACGGGAGTCTATATTGATGATGACGATCTGATCCGCTTCTGTGAGACCGGCATTCCCCTGTGTATCGATGAGGCCTATGGCGCCTATACGCCGGACAAGCCGTCCAAGGCCCCCCTGATCAACAAATATCCCCAGGTGTTTTTGTCGGTAACATGGTCCAAGGCGCACGGTTTTGCCGGTCTTCGTTTCGGTTTCGTGCTGGGAACTGAAGAGATGATCAATGCATTTAACACCATGTTTTTGCCCTGGAACGTCAGTCTGATGTCTGCTGCAGCCGCTGAAGCCATCATGGACAATCCCGAGGAAATCGAGGCCAAGGTCCGGCACAACAACCGCTGGATGGATATTTTTTACAAGGAGCTCAAGCAACTGGGCCTCAATCCCTATCCGGCTCACGGCAATTACATGCTGGTGGATGCCACCATGAGCGGTAAAAGCACCTCCGAGATTCTGGATGCTGCCCTGGCACAGAAGATTTACCTCAAACGCATTGGTGAAATTCATGGCAAGACCGGCTATTTCCGGGTTACCCCCGGCCTTGATGAAGAAAATGAACGATTCGTCAAATTCATCAAAGAGTATTTTGGGTAATCTTTTTGCGGGCCGGCAGGAATCCAACTAACATCCGCAATTTTTCTGAAAGGACCACCCGGATGCAGATCTATGTATGTGTCAAACATGTTCCCGATACAGCAGCCAGGATCACCGTGGTCGGCGGCAGTGGATTTGCGGAGACGTGCAAGTTCATTGTCAATCCTTATGATGAATATGCGGTGGAGGAGGCCGTCCAGCTGGTTAAACGCAACGGGGGTGAGGTCGTCCTCGTTACGGTCGGCAAGGAATCTGCGGTAAGCAGCATGCGGTCGGCTCTGGCAATGGGAGCCGACCGTGGGATCCTGGTTAAAACCGATGCCCAGTTTCTTGACAGTGCTTTAACAGCGCAAGCGTTGAAAAAAGCCATCGCGCAAGACGGGACAGCAGATATGATATTTTGCGGCCGGCAGTCCATCGACAGCGAAGGGATGCAGACCCCGTTTCGTTTGGCACAAGCCTTCGGCATGGCGGTGGTTACTGATGTCGTCGCTTTGAGCGTCAATGAGAATCAGGCGATCGCCGAGCATGATATCGGTGGTGGCGCAACAGAAGTTTTGCAGATTCAGCTGCCCTGCGTGATCGGGGCCAACCGTGGTTTGAATGATCCGCCCTACCCGAAGCTGCCGCAAGTTTTGCGGGCCAAGAAAAAGGAGATCAAGCAAGTCGATATCGCTGATTTAGGACTGGACTTGTCTTTCCCCTTGACGGAAATCATAAAGCTTGAAGCGGTTCCGGAAAGGGGAAAAGCCAAAATTTTCGAAGGGTCAACCCGCGAGTCCGTTGAGCAGCTGGTCAAAGCTTTAAAAGAAGAAGAAAAAATCCTGTAAAGCGGCTCTTTTCGCGACAGATCCTGCGGGTATGGATATCCAGTTGAAAATTTGCATTTAGAGAACACGGCTGCGCCACAGGCCATATTTGACAACGGTAACCCAGGAGAAGGATAAATGTTCAAGGCTGGCATTTGGATCGAGACCGGTGAAAATGGGGTCAAGGAAGCCAATTTTGGCGTTATCACTGCCGCAAGAGGCCATGGCGATGCTGAAATCCATGCATTTGTTTTAGATGGGAATGCAGACGCATATCAAGATGCCCTGCAGTCATATGGCGTTCAGAAAATCGTGTCGCTTGGCACTGACGGCGGTGATTTGTCCTCAAAACCCGATTTGCAGGCTGCCGCCCTGGCAGAGGCAGTCAATCATTTCGAGATCACTGCGTTTTTAGGGCTGAGCAGCGCCAGAGGAAGGGATTTGCTGGCGCGCGTGGCCGCCTTAATGGATGCACCGCTGGTGCAGGATTGTATCGGTATCGATCTGTCCTCCCAGACTGTGAGCAAATCCCATTTTTCGGGTAAAACCGTCGCGACTGTCAAAATCAATGCCAATCCGTTTGTTTGCAGTGTGCGACCCAACACCATCGAGGCGCAGATCGCACCATGCCAGTGCGAGTTGATTGAATATCGCGCTTCGGTGCAGGACCCCGGAAAGCTTGCGGTAAAAGAGATCGAGAAAAGCCGAACCGGGGCAGTGGATTTGACCGAGGCCAATATCATCATCACCGGCGGGTACCCCATCGGGGCGGCGGAAAATTATAATCTATTGCAACAATGTGCCGATGTGCTCGGCGCTGCCGTGGGGGCCTCGCGCGCAGCCGTGGATGCCGGCTATGCACCTCACAGCATGCAGATCGGGCAGACCGGAAAGACGGTGAGTCCCAAACTTTATATCGGCTGCGGGCTGTCTGGATCGGTTCAGCATTTTGCCGGTATGAAAACATCCAAAGTCATTGTGGCGATCAATACCGATGCGGAAGCCCCGATTTTTGAAAAATGCGATTACGGCATCATCGGTGATTTGTTTGAAGTGGTACCGGTTTTGACTCAGGTTCTCAGAGAACAAAAGAGTTAGGGTGAATCCATAATATCCTTTAACAGAGTCAACCAGTCCAGCTGGCAACGATATTCTTACATGCAGGCTTTGTCGCATTATATGGGGCGCTTCGGCTCCGCAATAGAGTCTGGTTGAGCTTCTTATGGGTATCTATCCTTGGGTTAAATCGATTCTGGTGGCGGCGGCCATCATCGCGGGCTTCTCTGCTTTTTTCATAAGAGTCAAACGGCTTTTTTTGCTGATGCGCTCTGTGCAGGGGCAGGTACCCTTTAAACTGGACCGGATTCTTGACAGGATCAAGGTTTTTTTTACCGATGTCGTCGGACAGTCCAACGTGCGCCGCAAACGCATGCCCGGTCTTGCGCACACGTTGATTTTTTTCGGATTTTTAGCGGTTCAGCCCCACAGCCTGGAATTGATGATCCGGGGTGTTTTCCCGGGCTTTCATGTGGGGCAATGGATGCCGGGAATCTGGGGCGCTTATCTTTTTATCGCCGACATTCTGGCGTTTGTGGCGCTCATCGGATTGGGATATGCGTTTTATCGACGCGTTTTTCTCAAGCCCGGGTATTTGACTGACGGTCTCGATGCCCGGCTTATCCTTCTTTTTACGGCGGTTATCATCATCACCTTTCATTTGATCAATGCTTTTCTTCTGGTACCCTCCATCGGCGGTATTTTTAATTATTCCCGCTGTTTTACCATTTCAAAGATAGGCTATCATGTTTTTGATCTGAAAAATCTTTCCCCGGGAGCCGCCCGCTTGGGTTTTGAAACCGTTTACTGGATTCACATCCTGACGATTCTCGGGTTTCTGGTGTACATCCCGGGTTCCAAGCATCTGCATCTGCTGGCCGCTGCCCCCAATGTTTTTTTAAAGCCGCTCGAGCGCCCCAAAGCGATGATCAAAACCGACATCGAAGACGAGGAGGCGGAGAGCTTTGGCCTGGGCAAAGTCTGCGAACTGAACTGGAAGAATGTGCTGGATCTTTATGCCTGCACCGAATGCGGCCGGTGCGAGGAGCAATGCCCGGCGGATATCACCGGCAAGCCCCTGTCGCCCAAGCGGGTGATTCATGACATCAAGATGGATCTTTTTTCCCAGTCCGAAGCAATTTTGGCCCGGCAATACGATACGGTTTTACCGCTGGTGCGCGAAGAATCTTCAGTGACCGGTGACGTGCTGTGGTCGTGTACGACCTGCCGGGCGTGTGAAGACATCTGCCCGGTCAACATTCAACATCTGGACATCATCCTTGAAGCCCGCAAATACCAGGTGCTGATGGAGTCCAATTTTCCCCCCGAGATGCAGGAGACATTCACCAACTTTGAAAACCAGTCCAATCCCTGGGGCTTTGGCAGTGACAGCCGGGCGGATTGGGCCCGGGGGATGGATGTCGCGCTGATGACCGACAAGCCGCAGGCGGACATTTTATATTATGTCGGCTGCGCCGGATCCTTTGACGATCGGGGCAAAAAAATCGCCCGGGCCCTGGCCCGGGTGCTGAAAAAGGCCGGGGTGGATTTTGCCATTCTCGGACAAGAGGAAAGATGCAACGGCGATGCGGCCCGGCGTGCCGGCAACGAGTACCTGGCGCAGATGATGATTGCAGAAAATGTGCAGGTTCTCAATCAGTATCGGCCGAAAAAAATTTTGACGACCTGCCCCCACTGCTTCAACACCCTGAAAAACGAATATCCCCAGTTCGGTGCGCAATATGATGTTGTTCATCACAGCGAATTTTTACTGGAGCTGGTAAACCAGGGCCGACTGAAGCCCAGCGGGGACGGCATCGGAAAATTAACATTTCACGATTCCTGTTACCTGGGGCGCTGGAATGGAATTTTTAATGCACCGCGTGAGCTGTTGCGCGCGTTTAATAACAGCCATAATTTAATTGAGCTGCAACGCAGCAAAGCCAAGGCGTTTTGCTGTGGAGCCGGGGGCGCGCGCATGTTCATGGAAGAAAATCTGGGCAAGCGGATTAACCGTGAACGCGTTGAAGAGATCAGCGCGGCGGGCGCGACCCATGTGGCGGCGGCTTGCCCATTTTGCATTACGATGCTGACTGACGGCATCAGGGACACCAACGGCGATATTGAAGTTCAGGATATTGCCGAAATAATCGACGGGGCGACTTTATAAATGCACATCGGGTGTTATCCACAACATATCGTTTACGCTTGAATATCGTTTGTAATAACCGATCATTAGATAGTGTTTGCGTAACTTCTCAAAAAAATTGCGGTCCGCCCGCGCAACATGCATTTTGATTTCGCTAAAGGTGTCCATTTGGGGCGCCATCGAATCGGTGGGCTAAATTTCAAGAACTCGGCGCAAAGCGCCTCAAACAGCTTGAAAT
>JAOZPY010000179.1 GCA_029932495.1 Desulfobacterales bacterium | reverse complement strand
TGCCCACCGCCACCAGGATGGCCACCAGAAAGGGAATGATGCGCAGGGCCACCTGAAATCCTTCCTTGGCGCCTTCCACGAACACTTCGTAAATGCTGACCCGGCGCAGCAGGCCAAAGCCCAGAAAGCCGACCATCAAAGCGGGCAAAATCCAGGGCGAAACGACCCGCCCATAGATCACGGCCAGCGGTATCATCGCCACCAGCACGCCCAAGGACAGCAGGCTGACCCACAGGGGATAGCCTTGCGAAGACTCCTCTGAGGGCTTTTCCGGGTGTTCAACGGTGGTTTCCTGCTGCAGCGAAGCGTCACTATCTTCCAGGCGCAGCGGAACCACGCGCTGGTAAAGCTTGGCGGCGATAATGGCCACGGTGGTCGACCCGATGGTGGCAAACAAGGTAGTTGGCAAAATGGCGGCCGGGTCCGTAGATCCGGCCGCCGCACGCAGGGCAATCACGCCGGTGGGCAGCAGGGTCACACTGGACGTATTGATCGCCAGAAACAGGGCCATGGCGTTGGTGGCGGTGCCATGACGGGGATTGAGCCGATTGAGCTCCTGCATGGCCCGGATGCCGAAAGGTGTGGCGGCGTTTCCCAACCCCAGTGCGTTGGCGGCCAGGTTTAAAATCATCGCCCCCATGGCGGGATGTTCCGGCGGCACATCGGGAAACAGCCGCACCATCAACGGCCGGATGAGCCGGGCCAAAATGGTGAGCATCCCGCCGGCTTCGGCGACTTTCATCAGCCCCAGAAAAAGCGCCATCACCCCCACCAGCCCGATGGCCAGCTCCACAGCGCCGCCGGCAGAATCGATCATCGCTTTTGACAAAACTTCCATGGGTGCGGGCTGGCCGGCGACGGGAAGCAGAAAAATCTGCTGCCAGCCGGCAAACAAGAAGGCCGCCAGCACCATCAGCGCGAAAATGAGATTCATTGACACCTTCCCGTCGCTACTTATCCCCCGGCACCATCATGTTGTTCAGATACTCGGTGAGCATGAATTCGGAGACATCATAGGGCAGCGCCTCCAGCAGCATGTTGACGGTGGCCATGCTCTCGGGGGGTTCCGTACCGGTGACTCCGGCCATTTCCGCCAGCTTGAAAAAAGTTTGCTCATCAAAGTTAAGGGCCAGTTTTTCAAGCTCGGCCTGCAGTTGGCGGATTTTCGGATCCACAGGCTGCTGCTGCATTTCTTTGACCGTGGCTGCAAGGGTTTCCAGCAGCGCCTCGGCCTGGGGCACGGTGGAGCGGTTCAGCGAAATGTGCAGGTTGGACGGAGAGTTTTCCCGGGCGAACTGGGGCTGCAGATACCACCCCTTTTTCTTCATTTCATCGGCCAGTTGGTAGACGTTTACCCTTTCATCGGTCGATGCCACGGCAAACATACACATATCGGGAACGCCCAGCACCTGCAGGCAATCAATGCGGCTGATGCCGTCAAGCAGCTTGGCAGTGGCCGCCATCACTTCCCGGACGATCTCCTGGTAGCCTTCGTCGCCGAGGTAATTGAGCACCGCCCAGGCCGCCGCCATGGGACCGCCGGTTTTGCTGCTGGTCACCGCCGCGTTGATGACGGTATAGCCGGTCCACCGGGAACAGGCCCAGATCTGGTGTTTGCGCAATTCCTTGTTGGCATACAAAATAATGGATGCGCCCTTGGCGGTATAGCCGTACTTGTGAAGATCCACGGAAAGCGACGTGACCCCGGGAACCGCCAGGTTGAAGTCCGGCACATCATAGCCCAGCTTGCGCATGTAGGAAAGGTGGATGCCCCCCACGCACGCATCCACGTGGCAGAGCACATCTTTTTCTCTGGCCAGCGCGGCGATATCGCCAATCGGATCCACCACGCCGTGGGCATAGCTGGGGGCCGATCCAATCAGCAAAATCGTGTTGTCGGTGATCGCCTCGCGCATGGCCTCCACGTCGGCCCGGAAGGTATCGCCATTTACCGCCGTGACCACCGGCTTGACGCCCAGGTAGTGGCAGGCCTTGAAAAGCGAAGCATGGGCGGTGACGGGCAGCACCAGTTCCGGCTGTTTGATTTGCGGTTTGACGGCCCGGCAAAAATCCCGGGCGGTCTTGACGGCCAGAATCAGGCTTTCCGTGCCGCCGGAAGTAAAATTGCCCACCGCCTCGCGGCCGCCTTCCAGAAGGTTGGCGGTCATGGCCACCACCTCGTTTTCCAGGCGCAGCAGGCTTGGAAACGACAGCGGGTCCAGCGCGTTTTCCGGCAGGTACATGGTGTAGGCGTCGTTGATGACATCATGCACTTTTTGCCCGGGATCATAGATGTAACCTAAAACCCGGCCGGACTTCCAGTCCAGATCTTCGGCCTTGTAACTTTGCAGGGCGGCAAAAATTTCATCTTTCGATCTGCCTTGGGGTGGTATTCTCATCTCAAATCTCTCCTTTCATCTGGCGACGATACCCAGTTTATCCAGGGTGTCAGTGGTGGGAATCCCATTCGTGTTGTAACCCCTGAGCTGATAGTAGCGGTCGAGCATTTTGTCAAGGGGAACCGTCAGTTGCCGCGGGTCATCCCGCCGGACATCGCTTAAAAATCGTTCCGGCAGGGTGTCATCCTTGCGGGATATGCCTTCACGGGTGTTCATATACCGTTCCAGGACATGGATGCGCTCCCCGGCAGTGAGAAACTCGCGGCTGGACATCCGGATTCCCGTGACCGCCGCAAAGAGCCTGGCGTATATACTGAAATCCACCAGCCGGGTGGCCACCCCCGGAAGATACTGCATCATGCCTGCCAGCACGCTGTCCGGGGTATACTTGGTCAGCGGGGACTCCAGGGTGTAGGCAAACATGGTAAACTGGCAGGTCTGCAGGGAGTTGACGCAGCAGGTAGCGCTTTCAAAAAGTCTGACAAATTCCGGTTTGGCGCGGGTGGTGTCGGGATGCAGCAGGCCGAAAAAAATCTCCAGCGCCAGCACGTAAGCCGAAAGGTGACAGGCCCCCCGGTTGGCCACCGCGTAAGACAGCCCCTGCCCCCAAGCCCCCCGGGGATCATAGGCAGCCATTTCCAGGCCCTTGATGTTGATGGCAAACTGACTGCCCCCGTATTTTTCCGCCAGCCGCCGGGTGCCGTCGGCAAGTTCGTTTCCCTGGCTGCGGCGCAAGGCGATGTCCATCAAACTCTCGGCAATCCCTTCCGGGGAGCCGAACTTGAGATCCGTGGCCATCAGTCCTTTTCCCCCGGCTTCCATCACGTAAGACAAGGTCGCCCCGGCCGAAATGGTGTCCATTCCCATGCGACCGCAGATATCGTTAAACTGCGAGATGCGGTCGGTATCAAAAATACCGAGGTTGGTCCCCAGAAGGTGCAGGCTCTCATATTCGGGGATCGTGTGACGGCTGCCGTCCGGATAGGTTCCCCGGTGCCCGCACAGAATCGTACAGGGCTTGCAGGTAGCGTGGGTGGTATGATATTTTTTCTGCATGCGCTCGCCGGATACGTCCGCCGCCCTTGAATCCGAGCCCCGACGAAAGTTTTCCACCGGCAACAGGCCCGCCCGGTTGCAGGGCAGGGTATTGGCATTGGTCCCGTAATTGCGGTAAAGCGTGCCGGTGTACTGGTTGGCGTTCAGATAGGCGGTGGCCTTCTTGCAGACGGCCTTGAATTGGTCAGGATCCCGGGGCGTGATGGTCCAGGCGTTTCCGTGGGCGACAATGGCTTTGAGCTGTTTGGCACCCATGACCGCCCCCATCCCCCCCCGGCCGAGAAAGCGATGGCCACTGGCAATATTGGCAAACAGCACCCGGTTTTCACCGGCAGGGCCGATGACCAGCGCACCGTCCTTTTTGCCGAGATCAAGCATCTGCTGGGTTTCAACGGTATCCTTGCCCCATAGATGGGATGCGTCCCGGAAGTTGACCCCGTGCTCGTCGATTTCCAGGTACACGGGCCGGGCGGACCTGCCGGTGATCAGCAGCCCGTCATAACCGGCGGTTTTAAATGCCATCCCAAAAGGCCCGCCGCAGGAACAAGACAGCATGATCCCGGTCAACGGCGATTTGCTCAGCCCTGCAAAGCGGCCCGAACAGGGTGCGCCGGTGCCCAGCAGCACCCCCATCATGAAAGCCAGGTAATTGTCCTTGCCCAGCGGGTCGATGCCGGGCTGGAGCCGTTCAAAAAGCAGTTTCAACCCCAAACCTTTTCCCCCGAGATACAGTCGGCGGTCCTCTTCGGAAACTTGAAATTCCCGTACTGTTTCCAGGCCCAGATCCACCTCTATCACACGATTGCCGGATCCGACTATTTTTTTCATTTTGACCTTCCTCGAATTTTTTTCACAGTAAACCATGAAATGCCCACAACGAACACGACAGCCAGCAGCAGGGCGCCAAATGCCAGCCAGGTGATCTTCGTACCATTTTTGAGCAAACGGTACGGATTCCAGCTGGCGGCGATCTTTTGTCTTCCCAGCGGACCCCGATACCGCCCGGGGACCTCCGGCAGGCCATCACCGTCAGTATCGGCAAAACTTTGCAGGTAGGCGATAACGGCTTGCCATTCCTTGAGCTCCTGGATGCCGGGCAGCGTCTTGTCGGCATCCAGACGGCGGGTCGTCAGATCGTCAACGGGATTGCCGTTGCGATCCTTGGGAACGATGTTGAGCATGTTCCAGGTAAAGCCGCCGATGATCTTTAAAAAGGTCGCATTGTAAATATCGGCCGTAACCCGCAGCAGGCTGTGGTTGGAAGCCGAAGTGTCCAGCGGCTGGTAGCCGGTCTGTTCATCGCCCAGCCAGATATCGGTTACCCGGTCAAAAATCATGCGATGGGGGTTATAAACGAACTTGACCCCGGAAATCTGCAGAAAATAATCGCTGCCTTTGAGCGGATAGATGCTGGTTAAAATCTCGAGGGTTTTTTTCATCTCCGACGGATAGACGTAAAAAGTAATCAGCGGGTAGCCCATGGTCTGCATTTCGTCAAAACCGATCCCCAGGGGGATGGCCCGGAAGGCATCGCACACTGCAACCCGGCCGGTTTTGCCGGCAACGATGGGATCCCGGATAACGCCGTTGGAAATAACGGCCGCCACGACCCGGGTAGCGGGGTCTGCGGGATCATAATCATTTTGGTTGGTGTACCAGCGCATGGCATCGGCAATCAGATTTCCCAGGTTGGACTCGGTGGTATCGATGGTCAGGTCAAACCCCGTTTCCGCCACGGCCTGACGAAACGCAAGATCGTCGGCCGCCAGCACCTGCTGGTTGACAGCCGCCTCAAAGCTTGAAATGGCGTGCGACATTTCAACATCTCCGGCAATGGCATCATTGATGTCCACCAGCCGGTAATCCTTCAGTGTCACCCGTCCGTCATTCAGAACGATATCCATGATCCCCAGCTGTTTGCCGTATTCCCAGGCCTGCACAATGACGGTGCCGTTGACCTGCAGCGCCCGGTCCAGCTTCGTGTGGGTGTGGCCGCTGATGATGACGTCGATCCCGTCGACCTGACGGGCCAGGATTTCATCTTCCGAGTGCTTGGGATCCGGGTTCAGTCCACTGTGCGACAGGCAGATCACCAGATCGACATGTTCGCTGTCACGCAAAACCTTCACCATCTTGCGAGCGGTCTCGATTGGATCGGCAAAGGTGACCGGAGAAGCAAAGGGCGCCACTTCAGCGGCATCTTTGCCCATCAGTCCGAAGATGCCGATGCGAATACTTCCTTTTTCCAGCACCCGGTAGGGACGAACCACGCCGGAGGAAAAAACTTTTTCCAGCGCATCGTCGCCGGGATCTTCGGAGCTGAAAACGGCATTGGCCAGCACCAGCGGCGGAATTTTTCCGGAATTTCGAGCGCTGGTCAAAATCCGCGCCAGCCCTTCCGGTTTCAGGTCAAACTCGTGGTTTCCCAGCGCCACGGCATCATATCCCATCATGTGCAGCAGTTGCAGCTCAAAGGCCCGCTGCCGGCTGAGCAGATGAAACAGGGACCCCATGAGAAAATCACCAGCATCGACCACCAGCACCGGGTTGCCGCGGTCACGGCGCACCTGCTTGATGACCGTGGCAATGCGCGCCCAGCCGCCAATGGTCTCATCATCCCCGGTCACAAGGGGGGTATAATCGATATTGGG
>JAOZPY010000012.1 GCA_029932495.1 Desulfobacterales bacterium | reverse complement strand
GACGACATCAAAAACATCGCCATTATCGGCGCCGGCAACATGGGGCACCAGATATCCATGCTGTGCGCCATCCACGGGTACCGCACCGTGTGCACCGACATCAATGAAAAGATTCTTCAAAAAGCGGAAAATTTTGCCGACACCTACCTGGCCGGCCGGGTTGAAAAAGGACGCCTGAGCAGGGAAGAAGCCGAGGCCGCCAGACAGCGGATTTCGTTCACCGCTGACATGGCCGAGGCCGTCAAAGACGCCGATTATGTTATCGAGGCGGTCCTGGAAGTATTGGATATCAAGCGCAAGGTTTTCGCGGATCTGGACAAGATGGCCCCGCCACATGCCATCCTGGCCACCAACAGCTCGGCAATCGTCAGTTCAAAAATTGCCGACGTCACCGCGCGACCGGACAAGGTACTCAACGTCCATTTTTTCAACCCGGCGCTGGTGATGAAGCTGGTGGAAGTCGTCCAGGGACCTCATGTCTCCGATGAAACCCGCCAGATCTCCATGGCGCTTTGTGAAAAGCTCGAAAAGGTCCCCGTGCATCTGAAAAAAGAAGTCGAGGGCTTTTTGCTCAATCGTATTTTTCATGCCATCATGCGTGAAGCCCTGTGGCTGCTGGATATGGGCGTAGCCAGCATGGAAGATATCGACAAGGCCCAGGTTTACGGCGCCGGGCATCCCATGGGAACTTTTCGCCTGATGGACCTGACCGGCATCGACCTGACCTACATCATGAACATGGAAGCTTTCAGAAAAAGCGGCGACCCCCGGGATCTGCCAAGCCCCAGCGTAGTGGAAAAGTACGTCAAAGGCGAGTACGGCCAGAAAACCGGCAAGGGGTGGTATGACTACACTAAAAAATAGGAGGCCGGGGTGGTAGCTAAATTCGTAAGCGAACGCAACATCTTTTTTTTGCTCCATGAAGTATTTGAGGTTGAGTCCCTGACCGGCTATGATTATTATGGTGAACATAATCGCAAACTTTTTGACATGACCGTCAAAGAAGCCGTCAAACTGGCAAAAAATCTTCTCTTTCCTATTTTCGAAGAGATGGACCGCAATCCGCCCGAACTGATCAAGGGGCAGGTCCGGGTGCACCCGGCGGTCAAAACGATCATGCAGCAGCTCGGCGAAGGCGGCTGGATTGCCAGCCGGGTCCCCTTCGAACACGGCGGGGACCAGCTGCCAAACCTGCTCGCGGACACCTGCGATTTCATTTTCCAGGCTGCCAATTATTCGGCTTTTACCTATGCGGGGCTGACTTACGGTGCATCGCATCTGATCGAATCATTCGGCAGCCGCAAACTTTACGAAATCTATGTGCCCCACATGCATGTCGGCAAGTGGCAGGGCACCATGGCCCTGACCGAACCCGAGGCCGGCTCTTCTCTTTCGGACATCACCACCACGGCCGAGCCCACGGACCAGGACTATTATTTGATCAGGGGGCAGAAAATCTTTATCTCCGCCGGGGACCATGACGGCGTCGAAAATGTGGTGCATCTCATGCTGGCCAAAATCGCCGGTGCGCCGGCCGGCGTCAAGGGGATATCTCTTTTCGTAGTTCCCAAAAAACGCATCGGTCCCGAAGGCGAACTTGAGGCCAATGATGTGGCGGCCTCCGGTGTTTATCACAAACTGGGCTATCGGGGATGTCCCATCGTACAGCTGAGCATGGGAGATAAAAATGACTGCCGCGGCTGGCTGGTGGGCCAACCCCACGAGGGACTCAAATACATGTTCCAGATGATGAACGAAGCGCGCATTGGTGTGGGCATGGGGGCCACGGCCATGGCCACTGCCGCCTACTATGCCGCCCTGGATTACGCCAAAACCCGCCGCCAGGGCCGCAAGGTTAGCCACAAGGATCCCACCCTGCCGCCGGTGCTCATTATCGAACATGCCGATGTCAAACGCATGCTGCTGTTTCAGCGCGCCGTGGTGGAAGGCGCCCTTGCAATCATCATGCAATGCAGCAAATACGTGGATTTGATGAAAGTGGTATCAGAAGCGGAAAAAGAAAAATATCATCTTCTGCTGGAAATTTTAACGCCGGTGGCCAAAACCTACCCTTCGGAAATGGGCATCCAGTCCATCAGCCAGGGGCTGCAATGCCTGGGCGGCTCCGGTTACTGCGATGATTACCCCCTGGAGCAATACTACCGCGACTGCCGGATCCATCCCATCCACGAAGGCACCACCGGCATCCAGGGAATGGACCTGCTGGGCCGCAAGGTGTTGATGCAAAACGGCCAGGCGTTTTTGCTCTATGGTGCCGAACTGCAGCAAGCCACCGAGGATGCAGACCGATTCGGGGAGCTAAGAAAACCGGCCCGTCAACTGAAAGAAGCCCTGGACAGACTCCAGCAGGTCACGCAGCATCTGCTTGAAGTTGCCCAGGGCAAGGGCGCCGAACTGTTTTTAGCCGATGCTACCCTCTACCTCGAATTTTTCGGTATCGTCACGGTTGCCTGGCAATGGCTGCTGCAGGGCATCGCCGTCCAAAAAGCATTGCAAAACGGCGTTAAGAAAGGCGACGTAAACTTTTACGAGGGAAAAATGATGACGCTGCAATACTTTTTCGCCTACGAACTGCCTAAAACTCTGGGACTCGAAAAACGTCTGCTGGAAAGCGACGGACTGACAGTGAAGACACAGCCTGAGCATTTTAACGATTGATCATGCGGTGCCTATAGAGGAGAAATGTATTATGGACACAAAAATTTGGCGTTGGAGCGCGATTGATCTGGCAAAGGCCATTCGAGAAAAGCAGATTTCGTGCCGGCAAGCAGTGCAGGCTCACCTGGATCGTATTGAAAGTGTCAATGAGCGGGTGAATGCAATTACGGCCGTGCTGGCCGAAGATGCGCTGGATATGGCAGCCAAAGCTGACAAGGCGGTGGCCGTCGGCGATAAGCTCGGCCCGTTGCATGGTGTCCCGTTTACAGTCAAGGAAAATATCGACCTGACCGGCAGTGCAACCACAGAAGGTGTTCCGGCTTTTGCCGAAGCGCTGCCGCCCGTGGATGCACCCCATATAGCGAATATGAAAAAAGCGGGGGCAATTCCGATTGCACGCACCAATCTGCCGGAATTCGGCCTGCGCTGGCACACAGACAATGCACTGCACGGTGCCACCCGCAACCCCTGGGATGCATCGCGAACCCCGGGAGGTTCCAGCGCTGGAGAGGCCGTTGCGCTGGCCACCGGCATGACCCCGCTGGGAATGGGCAATGATTATGGCGGATCCCTGCGCTGGCCGTCGCAATGCGCCGGCACAACCGCTATCCGACCAACCATGGGACGCGTCCCCTTTGCGTCATCGCTTGCGCCTACAGAACCGATGTTTACAGTGCAGCTGTTCGGGGTACAGGGCCCCATGGCCCGTCATATAAAAGATTTGCGTGTCGCCCTGGCGGCCATGAGCGAAGGGGATTCCCGGGATCCCTGGTGGGTACCGGCACCTTTGCCCGGCCCTCCGGTACCGGGGCCTGTTAAGGTTGCCGTGACAAAAAATCCAGGTGGTCTGGGGGTGGACCCTTCCGTTGCCGCCGGGGTGGGAAAAGCGGCCCAGGCGCTGGCCGATGCCGGCTACGAAATCCAGGAAGTCGATGTGCCGCTGGTGGCGGAAGCCAACCAGATGTGGGCCCGCCTGGCAACCACCGAAATCAATACCCTGATCATGGCCTTGATTCAGCCGATCATTTCCCAGGATGCCGTTTCTTTCCTAAATCTCGTCACCGAGATGTACCCAACGCTGGATATTGCGGGCTATGCTTTCGCACTGGCGGATCGCAACCGCATCGCACGCGAATGGTCCTTGTTTCTGGAAAAATATCCCATCGTCGTAGGACCGGTTACCACCAGTCCACCGTTTGCGGTAGGAGCCGATCTATCAAAAGATACATTGAACGAATTTGTCACCTCACTGCGACTGGTGACCACAATGAACCTGCTGGGCCTGCCGTCAGCCGTTGTGCCGGTGGGGGTGATTGATGGGCTCCCCCAGGCGGTCCAGGTCATCGCGACCCGTTACCGTGAAGATATTTGCCTGGACGCCGGCGAGGCCATCGAGCAACGTGTGGAACCATTTACTCCCATTGATCCGAAATAGCATGCGAAACAACAAGCGTTTAGCATACATGTTTTCGCCGCCGGTGTTCTTTTTATATTGTCAACCGATTCGGGTACCTTGAAGAAAAATTTACCGCTCAATTACATTAAGATTTATAGTCCCTTTTTACGCTTTAAAGCAGCTGCCATGCACTCCACGGCCCGCGGAATTTCCCTGAAAACCGGGATTCCTGCTTCACTGGCCCGCATCATAAAGCTATGCGCTTCCGTTTGTTTTCCCAGCAGCCACCCAAAAACAGGTTTATTGCCGGCCTGCGCTATTTTCGCAATCGAAGATAATTCATAACTTCCTGAAAATCCCCCCACAAATACATGGAAAAACACCGCATCGACACCCGGGTCAGCAAAAACCGCATTAAAGGCCCGGCCCCAGGCAACATCCGGGCCCTTGCGCTCAATGGCCGGCCACAGGTCCACCGGGTTGGATACCGGCATCCATTCTGGGAACACCTCCTGCAGGTCGTTTTTCGCGGCCGCACCAAGATCGGCCAACTCAAGTCCATGGCGTTCGATAAAATCCGAAGAAACGATACCGGCGCCGCCGGAAAACGTCAGCACGGCAATCCTGGGGGGTCGGTTTTTCACCTTGATTTCCGGGTAAACCGCCAGGGTTCTGGACAGGTCGATCAGTTGCATAAACCCCTGGGCCTCGATCACACCCGCCTGGGCCAGGGCTCCGCTAACCACCGCCCGGTTGCCGGCAATACTGGCGGTATGGCTGAGCGCAGCCGCCGCACCCTTTTTGCTTTTACCGCCTTTTAAAACCACGATGGGCTTGTCACAACGGCGGCAGATATCGAGAAACCGGCGGCCATCTGCTATGGACTCGAGGTACATCCCGATACAACCGGTATCCGGATCCTCCACCAGGTATTGCAGCAGGTCGCATTCATCCACGTCCACCTTGTTGCCGATGGAGCATGCCTTGCTGATCCCCATGGTTCCGTGGGTCATGATATCGATCAAAAACCCGGCGGAAAGCATCCCGCTTTGCACCACCAGTGACACCCGGCCGGGCACCAGCCCTTCGTCCCAGATGGACGGCGAAACAAAGGAAAAAACCTGCCGGTTGACGCCATCCACCAAACCCATGCAGTTGGGCCCCCACAGGCGCAAGCCCGTATCGCGCCGGATGGCCTGCAGTTCGGCCTGGAGTTGCCGGCCCTGCTGGCCGCTTTCGGCAAAGCCGGCGGATTGAATCATCACTCCGCGCAGGCCGCGTTGGGCACATTCGCGCACAGCTTTAAGCGTCATTTCAGCCCCAACGAAAACGATCGCCAAATCCACCGGGTCCGGTACATCCAAAACAGATGGATAGCAGGCCAAGCCGCCAATTTCATCATAGCGGGGATTGACGGGATAAATCGGCCCCTTGAAGCCGCGCACCAGGTTGGTGAGAATGGAATTGCCGCCTTTATTGGGATTTGAAGATGCGCCCACAAGAGCGATGCCCCGGGGTTTGAAAAAAAATTCCATTTCAGCCACCAAAACCAGCTTCTGAAATTTCAACCACCGCCCCGTTGCTTTTCAGGATGCTGTCCATTTTGCCGAAAGTCGTCGGCAGCTTGACCTGGATAAAAAACTCGGCGGTTTTAAGCTGTCCTTCATAAAAATCCACGTCCTTCTTTTTAGCACCGGCTTCAAGCTTCTGTTTCGCCAAAGCGGCGCGCCACAAAAGCATCCAAGCCACAATTACATCACCCATAACTTCCAGAAACGGAAAGGCAAATGCAAAGGCGATTTTAAATTCCGGCGACATGGCGCTTTTGCCGATGTGCATGGCCACCTCGCCCAGACGGCTGACGGCTTTTTCGACTTCGGCGGCCAGCGTTTCCAGCCCACCGGCTTGCCTGGCCAGGGAAATGGCCTTTTGAATCTCCCCGAGAAAATTTATGAACACCTGGCCCTTGGCCATGCCCAGCTTGCGCCCCAAAAGGTCCATGGCCTGGATGCCGTCGGTACCCTCGTAAATGGACGTGATTTTGCAATCCCGAACCAGCTGTTCCACCGGGTATTCCTTCGTATAGCCGTATCCGCCAAAAACCTGCACGGCCTGCACACAAACGTCAAATCCGCGCTGGGAGCAATAGGCCTTGACCAACGGCGTCAGCAAATCAGCAAACCCCTTGTAGTAAGTGCGCTGGTCTTCATCGACGGACAGCAGTTCGCGGTCAAGGCACTGTCCCACAAAATAAACAAAACTGCGCATGCCTTCCACGTAAGCCTTCATTTCCAGCAGCATCCGGCGCACATCCGGATGGCGGATAATGGGCACCGGGGGGGCGGCGTGATTTTTTGCCTCCGACAAGTCCCGGCCCTGCAACCGTTCTTTGGCATAGTTGACGGCATACAGGTAAGCGGTGGAAGCATAATTGAAAGCCTGGAACCCGACCCCCAGCCGAGCTTCATTCATCATGTAAAACATGATTTTCATGCCCTTGCATTGCTCGCCCAAAAGCAGCCCCCGGCAACGGCCCTTTCCTCCCAGGGCCATGCTGCAGGTGCAGCTGGCATGAATCCCCATTTTTTCCTCGATGCCCGTACAGGCAATGTCATTCGGTTCTGCGAGACTGCCGTCTTCATTGACCCAGATCTTGGGAACAATGAAAAGGGAGATGCCCCGGGTTCCCGGCGGATCTCCCTCGATGCGCGCCAGCACCGGGTGGATGATATTTTCAGTCAGGTCGTGTTCCCCGTTGGTGATAAAAATCTTGTCCCCGGTAATCGAGTAAGTGCCATCGGAATTTTTAACCGCCGTGGTAGTCAGCGCCCCCACATCGGATCCGGCCTGGGACTCGGTCAGCAGCATGGTGCCGCCCCACTGGCCGGTGTAAAGTTTTTTGATGAACATTTCTTTTTGCTGGGGCGTACCGAAAATTTCAATCATTTTTCCAGTGCCATGGCCCATGTTTCCGTAATTCATGACCGCCCAGTTGGCACCATACAGATATTCCCCTACCGCCTGGGAAATGCATACCGGCAGTCCCTGGCCGCCCCACTGGGGATCTTCCATCAGCGATGTCCACTCGCCTTCCACCAGCAGTTCAAAAGCACGATGGAAACACTGGGGCACTTTGACCTTTCCATCTTCAAAAACCACACCCTCCTTATCCCCCTCGGCGCATGTGGGCAGCACCTCTTTAACCGCAAAATTGCGAGCCTCGGTGATGATCATGTCAAAGGTTTTCCGGTTAAAATCCTTGAACCTGTCAAGCTGGGTCATCTCATCGACGTGGAGCTGTTCATAGAGTACAAAATCCAGGTCCCGCCGGTCTGCTATTACCTGTGCCATACAGTCTATCCTCCTTTTTTATCTTAATCTTATCTTAACCTAAATGTTGCTGTTGAACACGAAAAGAAGCTTTAAATCACATTCGAAGGCTTTTTTCAATAACCCGCTCGGCAAAAGTCAAATCTTTGTTCGGCAGGCCGCAAAAAATCTTCCCGCCATGGGATGATACTCGCTGTATCGGCCTTGTATGCCAGATGATAGGCCAATCCAAAAATATGAAAAATCTTTTTTGAACCTTTACAGGGGCCACTGGTGGTGGTACGACAGCACTTTACGTATTGGGAAGGGGGAAAAATGAAAAAAATATTTGTTGTCGGCGCCGGCTTCATGGGCAGCGGCATCGCCCAGGTATGCGCTCAAGCGGGCTATGGGGTTGTGTTAATGGATGTCGATCGCCAGGTCCTTGACAAAGCGCTTGCGGGAATCCGATGGTCGACAGGTAAATTGTCATCAAAGGGCCTGTTAAACGAACCCCATGAAACCATTGTCCAGCGAATCATCACGGTCACCGACCTTAAAAAAAGTGCAACGGCCGACTGGGTAATTGAAGCGGCCCTGGAAAATGAAAACCTCAAACTGGAAATCTTCCGGGAGTTGGATCGACTGACACCTGCCCGCACCCCCCTGGCAACCAATACCTCTTCGATTCCGATCACCCGTATCGCCCGGGCCATCCGACATTCGGAAAGGGTACTCGGACTGCATTTTTTCGGACCGGTGCCCTTCATGGGACTGGTGGAAGTCGTCAGGGGAGAGAAAACCTCCAGCGAAATTTTCGATAAAGGCGTTTATTTTGTCCGTTCTCTGGGGAAAACACCGGTGAAAGTTCGCAAGGACATCCCGGGCTTTGTGATGAACCGCATTTTTTCAGCGGCCTTTAAAGAATGCGTGGAGCTTGTCAGTGAGGGCGTTGTTTCGCCCGCGGATATTGACCTGGGCATGCGTCTGGGCTATGGTTGGAATGTCGGCCCCTTTGAAATTGCCGACAATGCCGGGCTGGATACCTTCGTGCGGGTGAACGAATCCATGCGTACACTGGGTGCTGATCACCTGGTGACACGCTGCGACCTTCTCCAACACATGGTGCAGGAAGGCCGCCTGGGCAAAAAAACGGGAGAAGGGTTTTACCGCTATACAAAAGATGGCAAAAAAATAAAGGATGCGCACTGAAAGGATGAATGTTGAACATCGAACGTTAAAAACCAATAAGGAGGATAACATGGTTGTCGTTGCGAAACTGAAAGCAAAAAAGGGTGAAGAAGCAAAGATGGAAGAAGCCTTGCGCGACATGGTTTTAAAAGTGCAGCAGGAGGAGGGAACGCTTGCTTACACCTTGCACCGCTCCCAGAAAGATCCCACTCAATTCCTGTTTTACGAAAAGTACCGCGATGCCCAGGCCTTGAAAGAGCATAGCGCCACCCCCTATTTCAAGGAGTTGTTTACTGCCCTGGGTCCCCTGCTTGACGGCTCTCCGGAAATCGAAATGTATGATGAAATTGCACAGCTAAGCAATTAAAAATGTACATGATTTAAAAAAGTGAGTCACAAGAGGGCCAACGGCAAAACGGGAATATACCAATTTTCCAAGTCCATCTCAATGCCCTTGCTCGGCAATTCTCTTTTCCCTTTTCTTAATTATAGGGATTAATGATCGCAAAGCGTCATTTACTGAGTTTTCATCTGGGAAAAATTCAGCTACCTCCGGGTCAATGATGACGACATTTGTTCCCTTTTGGTATTTCTTTGCATATTTACCCCTTACGCTCTTGCTAAAATCATATTCTTTCAGCATATCTGGATCATTAGACATTACTTTCATAATATTTCCTTTCCTTTTTTGTCGCTTTTCTGGCACTAACAATTCTTATGTTATCTCCCCTATCAGTATGAACAACAACCAATATACGACTATTATAGGACATCCCAATAAGAACAAATCTTTTTTCATCGCTTGAATGTAAAGGGTCATCTATTGTCAACGATAAAGGATCTTTAAAAGCGGTACTTGCTTCTTCAAAAGACACAGCATGTTTTTCCAGATTAATTTTTGCTTTTTTAAGATCCCATTCAAATATTAACATTTATTGATTCCTATTCCAATTTATATTATCCACCTTACTTGTCCGTTAATGCAGCAACACCAGGTAGGGTCTTGCCCTCCATGAATTCCAGTGAGGCGCCGCCGCCTGTGGAAACATGGGACACCTTGTCGGAAACTCCAGCCTTGTTGACAGCTGCAGCAGAATCACCGCCGCCGATGACCGTGGTCGCCCCGGTGGCGGTGATTTGTGCCAGGATATTGGCAATGGCATAAGTGCCCCGGGCGGTTTGCTCGATTTCAAACACTCCCATGGGACCGTTCCAGACCACGGTTCTGGCCTCCTTGAGAATATCACTGAAAGCTTGAATGGATTGCTCTCCAATGTCAAGTCCCGTCCATCCGGTGGGAATGGCATCCACTTGCACCTGCCTGAGCTCGCCGATCTTGCGCGCCTTGAAATCAAAAACGTCGCTGACCATGCAATCGACCGGCAGCACAATTTTGTCCGCGCCGGATGCCAGAAGCTCCTGGGCGACCTCCACCCGGTCGGCTTCCAGCAGGGATTTCCCGATTTCCAGTCCCTGGGCTTTGAAAAACGTAAAGCTCATGCCGCCACCGATGATCACCCGGTCCACCCGGGGCAGCAAATTATTGATCACATCGATTTTGCCGGATATTTTCGCTCCGCCGAGAATGGCCACAAACGGTCTTTGGGGATCCTCCATGACCCGACCCAGGTAATCCAGCTCTTTGGTCATCAAAAAGCCGGCTGCGCATTGTTCAATGAAATGGGTCACCCCCTCGGTGGAGGCATGGGCCCGATGGGCAGTGCCGAAAGCATCGTTGACGTAAACATCTGCCAGCCGGGCGAGCTGTTTGGCAAAACCGGGATCATTTTCGGTTTCTTGCTTGTAGTAACGAAGATTTTCCAGCAGCAGCACTTCCCCGGCTTGAAGCTTTTCCACGACCGCGTCCACCCTGTCTCCGATGCAATCATCGATAAAGGCAACACTGCGTCCGAGCTGCTGCTCCAGGACCGCAACGCAGGGTTTGAGGGACATTTCGGGCACCTTCGAACCCTTGGGACGTCCCAGATGGGACATGAGAATCAGCCGGCCTCCCTTTTCGAGAATATACCGGATGGTGGGAACAGCCGCCCGGATGCGCTTATCATTGCCAACCGTGCCGTCTTCCAGCGGCACGTTGAAATCAACACGCATCAAAACGCGTTTGTCTTTCAGTTCCAGATCCTCGACAGTCAGTTTTTTCATGGCCTCCCCCCCTGCATTGGGCACCGCAAGTGCCTGTTATTGGAATTATCTCGATTCCCGGCTGGCAATATCATCGACAGAATGTTTAGCGCTCAACGTTCCGGTTTTTAACCCTTGAACCGATCAATTAAGATATATGCATGCATTAAGATAATTTCAACCTGAATCCGCCTTTCTGCACATTGACTAACCAGTAAAGCTGTGCCATATGCGCTGTATGAAAACCACCCACAAAGTATATTTTGCAAACGCTGCCGATATGGCGGCCGTCCCCACTGCCAGCGTCCACCTGGTGCTCACCTCGCCGCCCTACCCGATGATCCAGATGTGGGACGACATGTTCGCGGCCCAGGACAACGCCATCGCCGGCGCCCTGACACACAAAAAGCCATGGCAGGCCTTTGAGTTGATGCACCGGCAGCTGGACCCGGTTTGGACTGAAATTTATCGGATTTTGATCCGCGGCGGCCTGGCCTGTATTAACATCGGCGACGCCGTACGGACCATTGACGGAGATTTCAGGCTATACTCCAACCATGCCAGGATCATAACAGCGATGACCGCCGCCGGGTTCAGCGCCCTGCCCCTGGTTTTGTGGCGCAAACCGACCAATGCCCCTAACAAATTCATGGGTTCCGGAATGCTGCCGGCCGGGGCCTATGTGACCCTGGAGCATGAATATATCCTGGTTTTTCGCAAAGGCGCCAAAAGGCAATTTGGCAGCGCAACGGACAAACAGCTGCGCCGTGAAAGCGCCTTTTTCTGGGAAGAACGCAATGCCTGGTTTTCAGACATCTGGCTGGGGTTGATTGGTAGCACCCAGAAGATGAAAAACGCTCACACCCGGCAGCGCAGTGCAGCGTTTCCATTTGAACTCGCCTATCGTCTGGTCAACATGTACTCGCTCAAAGGCGATACGGTGGTCGACCCATTTCTGGGCACCGGCACCACCCTGTTTGCGGCCATGGCAAACGCCAGAAACGGCATCGGATTCGAAATCGAGGCTGGCTTTGCGGCTGATATTGCGACTTACAAAGATACCATTGTGGCTGCCGCCAATGCACGCATCCACCAACGAATCCAGAATCACCTGGAGTTTGTGCAAACCCGCAGCAGCGAGAAAAAGGCACCCGCCCACCGCAACCGGTACTATCAATTTCCGGTGATGACCCGCCAGGAAACCGGGCTTTTTTTCAATCCCCTTGAAGAGATCCACCAACCGCATAAAAACACTTTTGAAATCACATATACAGATACGCCGGCCGATGGCTCTTGCGCAAACTGGAAACAACTGCTGCCGCCCCCGACAGAAAAGACCACCGGCCGCCAGCTAAAGCTGTTTTAGTTCTGACTCAGTCATGACTGTTATCGATTGCAGACCCGGCCTGCTCTAATTGCGCCTTTCAACCCCATTGTCTTGCATCATTTGGACCGGTTTCTCATAAGGCTGGGCGCCAACGAGTGCCACGCCGTTGAACAGAAAAGTGGGCACAGTGCTGATTCATAGATAGCGGGCACTTAGCGGGAAGAAATAAACTGAATGCCGAAACCCTGAGGATTGGTGCGCATGACTTTGCCCGTGAGCCTGGCAATTTTACCCTTTTTGCTCAGGGGAATTTCCACTTTAATTGTTTGGCCCACAGGAACGGTATCGCGGCTCTTGATAAAAACGCCGCCGCGGCTTACATTTTCGGTGGTGGCATGGAATATCGTGTTTTCATACTCGTATTTCAGCGGTATGGAACATGCTTTTCTCGGGTGTTTGCGAGAGCCGACGCCGGGCTCCGACTTATCTTCTTCGGAAACTTCCCCGAACAATTTCACGCCATAGCCGTAATAATAGGCGGAGTGCTTTAACTCCTTGCGCCACTTTATAATCCCGCGAAAATTTTCGTATTGATCAGGTTCCGGGGCAAAAGGAGAATTGCTGATACCAATTCGGATCTCGGTTTTTGGCTGCAGCTGGATGTCCGCCTCAAAATACAGGCCGAAATCACTGTAATTATACATGCGGGCCCCCCGCTGGAGGCCAATTTCACTGTTTTCAAGTGTAATCGAGCATTCATGCTCGAAGCGGGTTTTCACTCTGTTTTCAGGATTTGATTTCATCGGCTTTCGAATGCAAGACGGCGTTGTTGCCTTGCCATTGCAGGGTCACCAGATCTTGTTTGCCATGTTGTTTAGACAACGTTGGGGTTTATTGGGGGTCCGGGTAGTTTTCATATTTTTTCAGAAGATCCTCAATGGCCTCTTCTAGCAAGTCGTTCTGGCGTTTTTCAAGCTGGGCTGCCAGGATCTTGATCTGTCGTATCAGATCAGCGTTCAATGTTGTGTTGTACATTTTCCGGTTGTTCATAGCCATAATTTAAAGTTGAAAATTTAGCAATCAGTTTGTTTGGATCATCCTTATTGTTGCAACGTTGAGCTCATCGTGGCTGCCACCCCCTGATACCGGACTCATTCCGGGCACCGGTAAGCAGAAGCGGATGAACCGATGGCATAATTGTATTGCCAGACAATGTGGGTGGCCCCCATGTTGTAAGCGCGTTCCAGAACCTTGCGTTCACCATCGTAATATCGCCCGTATTTATTCGGAAAAAGAGATTTCCCGGGATCTGAAAAGTCAGAAATCGTATCCAGGTACTGGCAATCCTGCACCATATCAGGTTCGGCAACAACCAGGCTGGAAAAATGCGGTGTACAGGCTGTCAACAACGCCAGTGCACAAAAAAATATCCATGTTATCGGCCTGCCCAGTTGCATGGTCTCCGGAACCTTATTTTTCACCCCAAGGCATCAATTCTGATAATTTAAACCTGGGTTCTGTCTTGCTGAATGCCCCAATCTTTTATTATTTTAATAAAAATAATCGATTATGTCAAAAAAATGGAAAGAAATCTTCTGGCCGAGTCCCGAAAATTGACAGCCTGGTGGGTCCTGCAACGACTTATTTACCCTTAATGTTGCAAAAGTCGGAGGGGAAACAACATGGCATAAAAAGGCCCCATCCTGTGAATTCACCTAATGGGATATCCTCAAGATGGTGATTTTATTGTGATATCGGTTATTATACCGGGTCATTAGATCTTGTTTGCCATGTTGTTTATGCAACGTTGAGGTTACCTGAACCGTGAAACAAACTCCCCGATGGCCCGGTGAACCCGGCGGGCGCCTTCTCCCAGCAAAATTCCATGACGGTCAAAATTAAACAGGTGATATTCCTTGTCATCCGTGCCGAGAAGATCGAAAATTTTTCGGGACCCCCTGGGGTCGACCACCGGATCGCCGCGGGATTGGAGGATCAGGGCTGGTATTTGTAAATCCGGCAACCGGGGTTCCAGGGCATCCATCAAACGTTCAATTTCACGCACCCCTGAAACGGGGTTGCGCAGATAGTTGATATGCGGGTTTTCAGGGTTGTTTTCGACAAATTCCTTTTTGGAGCCGGGTCGATTGGCCCGTTGCATCAGGCGGTTCCACATATCCAACGCCGGTGCGAACTTGGATGAAAAGTCTCTTAATCGCAGGGGGGCGGCAACGGCAAACACCCCGGACACATGATGAACCCGCACGGCAAGATCCAGCGCCAGTCCTGCGCCGGTGGAAAATCCTCCCACCACCACCTGGCGGCAAAGATTACTAATGATCGCATAGCCCTGATCAACTGACGCGACCCAGTCCTGGTAGGATCGTCCGGCCAGATCATCCGGCGAGGTGCCATGCCCTTTCAGCCTGGGAACATATACCCAGAATCCCATGCTTGCCAGATAAAGCGCCAGTTCTTTGACCTCCATTGGGGCTGCCATATAACCATGGCAAAGCAGCACACCGATTTTGCGCGATCTTCCCTTGACCAACAGCGGCATTCCGACATCCATGGGTTTGGATTCTTCGGCCTTATAGTGCGTCTTGTAGTCGGTTTCAAACTCTTCCACTGCCTTTTGCATGAGGTAGCCGGCTATTTTGCGCCGGATCCAGAAACCTGGCTGGACGGCCAGCCGCCGGACGGTCCGTTGCAGTTCACCAAGGGGTTCGACCGTATTGGCGATGACATCCAGCGGGTTGTCGATGCGGGCGCGATGAAATTCATAGGCCGAAGTAAACGTGCTCTGATCTTTTACCAGGCGGCCGTTTTCACGTCGCAGGTTGCCTTTTTCAAGTGCAATGGTGATAAAATCATCTGCTTTTCCAAAACGATCGTCGGTCAACAGGTGGACCTGATCATCTTTTAGATCGTGATGGATATACAAATCTGAATCTTGCCGGATGCGCGAGGCGGCTAAAAACACCCTGCGCCGCAGGTCCATCTCATCAATGTTTTTAAAGGGCATGCTGCGCAGCAAAGAGCTGAAAAGATGATCGAGGTTGACAGTGGTCATGGAATAAATAGCTCCCATGTAACGCTGCATTAGTTTCAGGGCTTCTTTGCGCAGGCAGCTTTTACAGGAAATCGGATCATCGAAATCAATGCGCCGGGGCGCCTGAACATCGCGTTGGATAATATCCTGATCAAGACATGGGCTGATTAACAGGGGTTTTCCAAAGCGAATATCAATATCCACCCCGGAAATCAGCATGGAGCCTTCGGTCATCAGCTCTTCCACGATGCGCTCCGGCAGATCATCCACCAGGCGCAGGGCAAGTTTGCTTAAAATGTTTTCCTGGGCCCGAATGGGATAATAGGTCAAGTTGACCGGGACAATGTAAGTATTGCGCTTTAAAACCGGTTCGATTTCCTCAATTTTAAAAAGCTTCAACAGGTAGGCTGCCTCATCCGGTTTTCTTGCAGACAGGTGACGCAGACGCTGACGGTAAAATTCCGTGCGGATGGCCAAGGTGGCGGCCCCGGTATGGGGCGGATGCTTGCCGCCGGCCCAGGAAATCATGAACTGGCCTTTTTCAATTATTTTTTTATTCTTAACCATACGCCCCTCGGGGAAGATGATCCAGTCAGCCTCTCCGGTGAGCAGGGTTTTGACAATCAGCCGATCCCGGTCGGGATCTTTGGTTGACAGGGCCCCCACCTTCTCCAGGTAGGTCCCGAACGCACCCTGGAAAAGCTCATAATCCGCCAGCGACCAGACCGGTACGTCGGTCAACTTGAAAATGTGGTAGGGCATCAAAAAAGTTTCCAGGCGGGTAAAATGATTGATGACAAAAATGATGGAACCTTCCGGGATGTTGTCCGTATCATGAAGGGTGATTTTGGCCTTGCTCAGGTTTGAGATGGCTTTAATGGCAAACCCGGTTGATCGATAGGCAAACAGGTTCATCGGTATACCGTTTACAGGTAAGGGATTATGGGTTATGATCTCTTTTTTTTTACCCTCTTAAATGATACGTTAAAATATCGCTGGAGTCAATGAACCGTCGAGCTGAACAGGCATATCTGTTGCTGTTGTCGGCATCAGCCTCTATGCTTTCACGTACTATTTATTGACAGGGTGATCGTTTGAGATTAAATTACCCGCAACGTTGCATAAACGAATCGGGCAAGAAAATAGTGAATTAATAACGGGTGTTTTATCCATCCGCCCCGGCGGGTCTGCTCCTGGAGGTTTGGCGTGTATTCAAAAATACTCATTTTGCGCTTCCCGAAAACGGTGGTGCGCAATCCGATTGTCTGTGGTTTAACGCGGGACTACGATTTGATTTTCAACATTCTCAATGCCACCGTCTTGCCCCGCAAAGAGGGGGTGATGGTGCTGGAGTTGACCGGCACCCGCAAAAATTTCAGAGATGGGGTGAATTATCTCAAATCCCATGGCGTGCACGTTCAGAATGCCGCCCGGGAAATCAAGCGCAATAACAGGAAATGCACGGATTGCGGTGCCTGCACGGCTGTATGCCCAACCGGGGCTCTAGCGGTCCAGCGGCCGGAAATGAAAGTGGTTTTTGATCAGAAAAAATGTAGTGTCTGCGAATTGTGCGTGCCTGCCTGTCCGCCCCGGGCCATGGAAATCCGCCCGATGTCCCAGACCTTTTTTGCATGAAACCCAAAACCGCGGTAGCCATAAGCGGCGGCGTTGATTCCATGATGGCCGCCTTTCTATTAAAAAAGCGCGGACATGATGTTTTTGGCATCCATTTCATTACCGGGTATGAGGCGGCCGCCTCCTTTTTGCCCTCCCGGTCAGCAGAGCCCCGACATGCCATAGCCGGTATCGAAACCCAACTGGGTATCAGCGTAAAAATTATCGATATCCGCAGCGAATTTCAGGAAAAAATCATCGATTATTTTACTCGCTCCTACCTGGCCGGCCAAACACCCAATCCGTGCATGCGATGCAATCCGGTCATTAAATTCGGGACGATCCTGTCTTCTGCACGCCGGCTGGGGGCTGAACGTCTGGCCACGGGCCATTATGCGCGTATCGAAAAAGATCCGGCCGGCGGCCGGCACCTGCTAAAAGGACGGGATGCGGCAAAAGACCAGTCCTATTTTATGGCCCGTCTGACACCCGAACAGCTTGCCGGGGCCTGCTTTCCGCTGGGAGACATGAACAAGGTTGATGTCAAAGAACTGGCCCGTCAGGAAGGACTGCATCCTGTAACCCGGGCAGAAAGCCAGGATGTGTGCTTTATCAAAAATACGACCTACGGGCAGTTTATGGCCGAACAAAAGAATTTTTCACCGCAGCCCGGTCTTATCGAAACCCTTGACGGTCAGGTCATTGGCGAGCATGACGGCCTGCACCTGTTTACCATCGGCCAGCGTCGCGGTATCAACTGCCCGGCCGCCGAACCCTATTACGTGGTGCGCCTGGATATGGTGCGCAACCGTCTGGTGGTGGGTGCCAAAAAGGACCTGCTGGCCTCAGAATGCAAGGTTGTGGATATCAACTGGATTCAACCGCCGCCGGCATCATCCATTGAGGTTCGCACGCGGGTGCGCTACCGCAGCCGCGAAGTGATATCAACGCTTTTGCCCCGCGATAAGCACACGGCCATTGTGCATTTTAAAACCCCGCTGTCCGCCATCACCCCCGGGCAGGCGGCCGTGTTTTATCGCGATAACGAGGTGCTGGGCGGAGGGTGGATTGTATAAATTGAAAAAATTTAAAATCACCACCTTGGGTTGCAAGGTCAACCAGGCCGAATCCGAAGCCATTGCCCAGGAACTGATGTCCGCCGACTGGACAGCAGCGGCTGACGGACAAAAGGCGGACGTGTGCATTGTAAACACCTGCACAGTGACCGGCAAAGCCTCCATGCAGTCGCGGCAGGCCGTACGAAAGGCCATCCGCACCCATCCAGCGGCATGCATTGTGGTCACCGGCTGCTATGCCCAGACGTCACCAGAAGATATCCAGAACATCAAAGGGGTTCACTATATTGTGGGCCATGCTGAAAAGCAGACCGTCGGCCACCTCGTACGCACGCTCGACGGTAAAATTCCTGCGGGTGCCATCCGCATTAGCGGTGATCTGGATCCAGAAACCCCTTTTGAATCCAAAAACCCGCCGCCGCCCCTGGCTGACTCCCGCACGCGGCCGTTTTTAAAAATCCAGGACGGCTGCAATGCTTTTTGCACATACTGCATCGTACCCTATGCCCGGGGCCGCAGCCGCAGCATGCCGCTAGAAAATGTTTTGCAATGCATTCAACAGGTGGCTGCCGCCGGCTATCATGAAGTGGTGCTGACGGGGATTCATCTCGGTGCTTACGGACATGATCTGGCTCCCGACACCCATCTTGGGCAGCTTCTGGAACGTATCCAGGAGACCGGCTGCATTGATCGGGTCCGGCTTAGCTCCATTGAGCCTTTTGAACTGACGCAAGAAATCATTGATCGGGTAGCCGGATGTGAGATGTTCTGCCGCCATTTTCACATCCCGCTGCAAAGCGGCGATGACGCCATCTTAAAGAAAATGGGACGTCCCTATTGCCGCCTGGACTTTGAGAATTTAGTCAGCCGTATTCATCGCGCAATGCCCGAAGCCGCCATCGGGGTGGATACGCTGATCGGTTTTCCCGGCGAAAGCAAGGCCGCTTTTGCCAATACCTATGAAATGATTGCCGCTCTGCCCGTCAGCTACCTGCATGTTTTTCCGTTTTCCGTCCGGCCTGGAACCGCCGCCGAAAAATTTGCAGATAAAATCGATTCGGCGGTTATAAAAAAACGGTGTGCGCAGATGCGCCGGCTGGGAAATAAAAAACGGGCTGATTTTTACCGGCAATTTATTGGACAAACCCGACAGATTCTGGTTGAATCCAAGCGGGATGCTCCCACCGGAATGTTGAAGGGCATCTCCTCCAACTACCTGCCTGTGCTGGCAGATGGTGGTGATGAGCTGAAAAACAAACTGGTGGGGGTTAAAATACAAAAAATGGAAGGAAATAAGCTTTTCGGCGTTTTGCACAGCTGAAGAGAATGTAAAAAACAAAATCGAATGGATTTTATTTAATCCAAAAAACCCTGTAAATCCTGTCAAAAAAAATTAAAAAGGAGAGAATCATGACCACCAAAAGCGATTACAAAGAAGACATTGAACGGGCCACTGTTGTTTTTGAGACTAACATGGGCACATTTGAAGCTGAATTGTATGCCAAAGAATGCCCGGAGACGGTCTGGAATTTTATCAATCTGGCCGAAGGCCGGCAGGAAACTCAAAAAGGCGGTAATTTTTACGATGGCCTGATTTTTCATCGGGTCATCGCAGACTTTGTCATTCAGGGCGGCTGCCCCCTGGGTACCGGTACCGGCGACCCGGGCTACCGCTTCGCCGATGAGTTCGATCCGTCGTTGCGCCATGACAGCGCAGGAATCCTGTCCATGGCCAATGCCGGCCCCGGCACCAATGGCAGCCAGTTTTTCATCACCCTGGCGCCGACCCCGCATCTGGACGACCATCATGCGGTTTTCGGCAAGGTGACAAAAGGCATGGAGGTGATCGAAAAAATCGGCGCCGTCCAGACAGGCCCGGGGGATCGGCCGGTTGAAAATGTGGTGATGGAAAAAGTCACCATCCAACGCTAAACCGACAGATTGAGCCATAAAAAAAGCGCAATATTGAAATTGCGCTTTTGGTGTTTATAATTTGTGGTGCCGAAGGCGAGACTCGAACTCGCACAGGCGTACGCCCACTAGACCCTGAACCTAGCGCGTCTACCAGTTCCGCCACTTCGGCACGTTAAAAAGATTGATTTGATTCAGGTTGTGGACTAAATATATATTTTTGCGACCGATGTCAAGCCCATTATTTTCTGTTTGGTAATTTGCCATGAAAATTATTGACCATCTGGATAACATTTCCAAACCATTTCCCAATGCTGTGATCACCATCGGCAATTTTGATGGCGTTCACATCGGCCATCAGGCCCTTTTCCATGAAGTCATTGAAACCGCCGAGGACATGGGAGGCACATCAATTGCCATGACGTTCGAACCCCACCCCATCCGGGTCCTGAAGCCGAACCACCACCCGCCCCTGATCACCCTTTATGAGCAAAAAGTAGAACTGATTGAACGCACCGGCATGGATGTGCTTATCTGCATTCCTTTCACAAAGGAATTTGCTTCCCTTTCAGCCCAGCAGTTCGTAGTTGATTTGCTGGTGCGCAAAATCGGAATAAAGGCCATCGTCGTTGGGGAAGATTACAGTTTCGGCAAAAACCGTGAGGGAGACATCGAATCTCTCAGGTCCTATGCCGTTGAATATGGTTTTGAGGTGATCGTGGCGAACTGGATCCGGATGAACCGCACCCATGTGGACCGGATCAGCAGCACGAAAATCAGGGAACTGGTCATGGATGGCCAAATGGCGCAGGCTGAAAAAATGCTGGGCCGTCATTACCAGATCCGGGGAAAGGTGGTAACCGGGCGGGATCGGGGGGGAAAAGTTCTGGGGATTCCCACCGCCAACATCAACCTGCATGATGAACTGTGTCCCAAAACCGGCATTTATGCCGTCACCGTGGAATGCGGCGGCACACAGCATAAGGGCGTGGCCAACATCGGTTACAGCCCGACCTTTAAAGAGCACCAATTTACGGTGGAAGTGCATATTTTCGATTTTAATGATACGATATACGGTGAAAACA
>JAOZPY010000178.1 GCA_029932495.1 Desulfobacterales bacterium | reverse complement strand
GGGTTTTTAACTTACAAGAACCTGCTGTTGACCCGCTGGGCCCAGCATTGTATGCACCCGGGGCAGTCAAAATTGCAGCCCCTTACGCTGTCGGAATTTATCCCTTTTTTTGAAGAACTGCTGCCGGAAGAGCCGCACGGGGTCGACGATGCGCCGCGCCAGATTCCTGCAACCATGAAGCAGCGTTTTCTGCAATGGCTGGTGGAGGAAACCGGCCTGCAAGATTTCGAAATCACCGGCCGGCTGGGTCAAACGTTTGAAAATCTTTTTGCCGACATCGAAGCCGAGCTGGGCCGTGTGGCTGTCAGGAATCTCGATGCCCGCTATATCAGCCTTTTTCTGCTTAAACAGAGTAAAAAAACGTGATGTTGATGCCCTGTTGTCAGGATGGCTTGCGCCATTTTTCAACGGAGGGGAAACGGGCGGTGTCGGTGTGGGGTAAAAATTTGGCGGCGGAAAATCGATTCATGAAATCCTGGTTGACGTTCAGCTCCAGGTAGGTGATACGATCCCGGATGCGGTCGATCTCTTCCAGGCAGCCGGCTGAAGTCAAGGCCCGGCTGGCACCGCCCAGCGAGCTGTTTCCCAGGGACTGGTAACTGCCCATGGGCAGATCCGGCAGCATGCCGATGCAGATGGCCGACCGCGGATCGATAAAAGAGCCGAACGTGCCGGCCACGTAAAAAGTTGTCAACTCCTCGGGCTGCATCCCCACCGATGACGTGATGGTCTCCAAAATTGTATACATGGCCGCCTTGGAACGGATGAGACTGTCAATATCCGCCTGGCTGATGGTCAGCTCGGATCCGGTGGCGGATTGATCGGCCGGCACCACCACCAGGTGCGCCAGCCCGTCAATTTCTTTCAGACGCTGTCCGCCGGCGGCGGGCACCAGTTTTCCCCGGATATCGACCATTCCGGACAAAAACAGTTGGGCGGCCAGGTCGATCACCCCCGAGCCGCAAATTCCCCGGGGGGGCTGGTCTTCAATGGTATGAATTTCAAAAGCACGGGTGCGCGGATCAATCCGGATACGATCCACCGCCCCGGGAGCTGCCATCATGCCCATGGCCGTCACCCCGCCTTCCAAGGCCGGGCCGGCCGCCCCGGCACAGGCAATCAGCCAGTCCTGGTTGCCCAGGATCACTTCGGCATTGGTTCCCACGTCTACCAGGATGGCCGCATCCGTCCGTCGGTGCAAGCCCGAGTATAGAATACCCGCAATCAAGTCCCCCCCGAAGTAACTGCCGACGTTTGGAAAAATCAGTGCCCGGGCCGAGGGTGCCACCGCAAGACCCAGCTGGGTCGCTTTGAAGATATCGGGTTTGTTGACCACCGGGATATAGGGTTCGCGAATGATCCATCGCGGATCAAGCCCCAGGAACAGATGGGTCATGGCGGTGTTGCCGGCCACTGAGACAGCATAAACACGATGCGCTTCAAGACCTGCCGCATGGCACAATTTTTCAATGGCCCGGTTCAGACCCGCAATGATCAGGTCATTGAGCTGACTTAAGCCGTCGGGGTTTTCGGCAAAATGGATGCGGGCCAGCACGTCCGGGGCGACCGCCAGCTGGGGATTGTCAAAACCGTTTTCAGCCAGGCAGCGGCCGTCGGACAGATCCACCAGGCGCAGCGCCACCCGGGTGGTGCCCAGATCCACCGCCAGCCCGGCCAGCGGGTGGGGATCATCGACCCGAGTGATGGCGGTGACCCGCCAGCAATCACGATCCCGGAAAAGAAGGCAACAAACGCGGTATCCCCATTTTCTCAACCGGTCGGGCAGTTCTTTCAGCAGATCCAAATCCAGGTGAACCACATCGGTCTGCAACCGGTCTTTCAAAGCGCCAATTAACCGCTCGGCATCGGCGGTGTTGTTCTGCAGACTGGGCGGCGTCAATGAAACAGTTTGTATCCAGGGGCGATCCGTATCGTTCACAGCATTTGTTCCAGTTTTTCAACAATCCGGTTCATGACCTCACCGGCACCGCCCATGATCAGGTAGTCGCTGATCTCCCCTGTCAGGGGGGTTTTCTCCGGATTGATTTCCACCACCCGGGCGCCGCTGTCCTTGGCAATGACCGGCATCAGCGCCGCCGGCTGGACCACGGCGGAGGTGCCCACCACCAGCATCAGGTCGCAGGCCGCAGCGGCTTGGCGGGAGCGCAACAGCGCTTCGGTGGGAATCATTTCACCGAAAAACACGGCATCGGGCCGCAAAATCCCCCCACAGTCACAACGGGGGGGGATCTGGGAAATATCCACCTTGCGGGTTTCATATTTTTTTCCACAGTCCATGCAGCGCTGCCAGGCAAAGGAGCCGTGAAACTCGATCACGTCGCTGTTGCCGGCCGCCTGGTGCAGCCCGTCAATATTCTGGGTGATCACGGTTTTCAGTTTGCCCAGCTGCTCCAGCCGGGCCAGCCCCAGGTGGCCGTCATTGGGCCGGGCGCGATCGATCACCCCCTTCATTTCCCGCACCAGGATATCCCAGACCCGGGCCGGATCCTGCATGAAAGCATCAATATGGGCGATTTCCATGGGATCGAACCGTTCCCAGAGCCCTCCCTTGCCCCGAAAGGGCGGGATCCCGCTTGCGATGGAAATGCCGGCCCCGGTAAGGGCCACCACGTAATCAGCCGCCGCCAGGTCTGTGGCCGCCTGTTTGATCAGATTCTGTTTTTTCATTTCAATGGTCATTTCCGGCATAAATCCACATTGACACGGTTTTTCCAGCTCTCTCGAACCCCAGGGATTTATAAAACGCAACCGCATTCGCATCCGCGACCAGTATTTGCTGATGAAAGGATGCATATCTTTTTTGCAAAAGGGTCAGCATGTGTTTGACGACATCAAGGAAAAAGCCCGAAAGATACAGCCTGCTCGTTCGTCCATACCATGCGTTTTTCCACTCGGGCATGGTTACACCACCAATATAGATCCCAGCAACAATGATGGATTTCGCGTTTGGCAACGTCAGTTTCGGATCTCGCCTTTGATGCCGGTTTAACGCATAGCCGGAAAATTCAGCGGCCCCGGCAAACCCGACCACGTCAATTCCTGCCGATTCACAATGATGCCTTATTTTTTTTGAAAGTAATTGCTTTTCCAATTTATTTCCAAAATCAGCATAAGCGCAAGGTACTGACAGGACTTTTATATTTCAAACACCATATCCGCGGCTACCCCCACGCATTCCAAATTCAGATGTTGTGCGGCAATGCGGCTGCGGCAGTCATTGACAATGACCTCCATGGCATCATCGCTGCGCTCCCGGTTCAGATGAAACAGCCCGAGTTTTTTCACCCCGGCCCGGGCGGCCAGCTCCAGGACGTCTGCATAGCTTGAGTGCCCCCATGTGCGGAGGGTTTTATATTCGCCGGGAGTATACTCGGCATCATGGACCAGCAGGTCCGCCTGCCGGCAAAAATCCAGGTAGTCGGAAAAACGCAACCCGCCAGGATGGACATAACCCAGCTCATTGTCAGTTAAAAACACAAAGCTGCGGTTGTTTTCAACAAACTTATAACCGCTGCCGCCGTTTGGATGGCTCAAAACGATGGGAATGACCTTCACCGATCCGATATCAAATGCTTCCGGGCCGGCATCCGGATAGTCCATACGGGCGGTGATCTCACTATAGGACACCGGGAAAAGCGGGGGTGCCATCAGTTGTGACAGAATATCCGCGATAAATCTGTCGTGGAAGCAGCAGCGGTAAAGTCGAATTTTAAAGCGTTTGGAAAACAACGGCCGGAAAAAAGCAAAGCCCATCAGATGGTCCCAGTGGGCATGGGTAAAAAGCAGGTGCAACTGCTCCGACTTTCCGGCAGCCAACTGATTGCCCAGTCTGCGGATACCGGTGCCTGCATCGACCACGATGATATCTCCGCTGTTGGTGCGAATCTCCAGGCAGGTGGTATCACCGCCGTAGACCAGATACTGTTTTCCGGAGACCGGGATGGCGCCTCTTGAGCCCCAGATTTTAATGATCATGCCTGCTCTTTTACCCGGTAGATGACGATCAAAGTCGACTTTTGCAACATTAAGGTCAAATCAATCCGTACACCCATAAAATGTATGCCAGATGCCGTCATGGGTCCATTGTTTCAGGATCCGTACCGGGCGCCCGGCCAGCCGGTCGGCAATTGCCCTGGCCTCGCTGCGCAAAAGCCCCGAGAGGATAAATCTTTTTTTGGTAAAAAAGCCCGGCGCATCGATAAGGTGCCGCATGACATCATAATGAATATTGGCGACAACAAGATCCGCGCGATATTCAACGGCTTGCTGGGCCCTGGCCTGGACCGTCACGATTTGCTGCTGCAGGCCATTGAGCCGGACATTGTTACGGGCGGTTTTAACGGCCAGCCGGTTCAAATCAACGGCCGCAATCTTTTCGCATCCCAGCCGGGCTGCGGCCAGGCTCAGCAGACCGGTGCCGGTGCCCAGATCCACCACGGTGTGCACATCCGGTGCATCGATCGCGATTTCGAGTGCCTCCAGGCAGTGGCGGGTGGTCGGATGGGTGCCCGTGCCGAACACAAGGCCGGGATCCAGCTGAATCAACAGCCGGCCGGCTAAACCTTGAACACTCTGCCCGGGCGGCACCACCCGAAAACGACCATGTTCAAAGCCGGCAAAGGATTCACCCAGCCAGTGATCATAGGACATGCGATAGCTGTCAACGTACTCCAGCTGCGGCTGACGACCCAGAAGCGCTTTCACCTGCCCTTCGGCCGGCCTGGAAAAAAACAAGAAAGAGTCTTCTTCTTCCTCCCAGTTGCCGAGAAAATGGTCCAGATTTTTTTCGTATTCCGGCCGCAAGCGGCCCTTGAGGTAGTATATGAATAATTCCCGGCCGGCAGCCACGCCATCCGGCCTGGAATTACTGCTCTGATTCTGCACCCGGTTCATCCTGCGGCAGCTGATCAATATACCAGTCCATGGGATCAATGATAGTAAAGCCCAGGTCCTGCAATTTTTTCTTTACCCGGGCGACATTCTGGGTCAGCAGGTAGGGAAACACCGCACGCTTGTTTTCATCCCAGTACCGGCCCACCAGGACACTGCCAAAGGAAATATTTTCCTCGGTGATGGCGTCGACGATCTTTTTCAACTGGCCGATTTTTTCCTCCACCAAAATTCCCAGCAGCGTCCCCGGCTGGCCGATTCCCAGCACATTAATAAACGCCCGCAGCAGATCGCGCACCGAAATAATGCCTTTAAGCCGGCCCTCTTCATCGACGACAGGCAACGCCCCCACCTTTGAGTCCTGGATCAGCAGCAGGGCATCCTGGATAGTAAAGGTCGGAGAAATCGAGAGCGGATCGGTCGTCATAATGTCTTTGACTTTCAAATCGCAGAATTGCTGCTTCTCCTCCCCGCTGCATGTTTGCTTGAAAAACTGGTATGGCAGTGCACTGCGGATGTCCCGGTCCGTGATGATACCGATAAGCCGACCATCAGCGTCGACCACGGGGAGATGACGAATATTTTTTTCGGCCAGCAGTTCCTGGGCATCCAGAATCTGGGTTTCTTGATCCACCGTGATGACCTTGCGGGTCATGGATCTGGAGACAAACATAATTTCCCCCTGGTTCAGGTTAAAAAGTTGATATATTTTATATATTGTCAGGCAAACCTGCCACCATCAGGCATTGAGCAATATCTCGATGTGATTTTTTGCAAGCTCCGGCAGGCGCGCCAGGCAGTACCCGCCTTCGAGCACGGATACGACCCTGCCTTTGGCATAGCTTGCGGCCATATCGACAACCTGCTGCATAATCCAGGAAAAACCTTCCGTGGACAGTTTTATGTCCGACATATCATCATCGCGATGGCCATCAAAGCCGGTTGAAACCAGGATGACTTCAGGCTTGAACTCGGCAAAAGCCGGCAGCAGGTCACGCTGTATCAGGCGCTTATATTCTTCATCCCCCTGCCCCGGCAGTACCGGAGAATTTTTCGTATACCCGTAACCAAAATCCTTGCCCTTCTCAAACTCCCGTCCCGTGCCCGGATAGGAAAAAGATGGGTGCTCGTGAATGGAGTAATAAAATACACTGGGATCGTCTTCAAAAATATGCTGGGTGCCGTTGCCGTGGTGAACATCGAAATCCACAATTCC
>JAOZPY010000177.1 GCA_029932495.1 Desulfobacterales bacterium | reverse complement strand
GGGATGAAAACATTGCCCCGGTTGATGAGAAAGTCAGGGTCAACCGCTGCCTTGCAGCGTTTGAGCTGTTCAATGGCCTCCGGGCCGTAAAGTTTGAGAAAATCTTTGCGTTTGCGCTTGCCCGTGCCGTGCTCGCCGGAATAAACACCACCCAGCTCTGTGGCCCGAATGATAAAAAGGTCATAGAGTTCCGTGGCCCGGGCAAGCTTTTCCCGGTCCGGTAACAGGGTAAAATGCAGGTGGCAGTCGCCGAAATGGCCAAAGGACAGATAATCGATGCCTTCGCTTTTGAGCAGGCCATGGACATCGCCGAGAAATCTCGCAAAATTTTCGGGCGGTACTACGGCATCGGTCATGATCGTGTAAGTGCCGTGCCGCTGCACAACTTCCAAAGCGTTGGCCGGCATGGAATGCCGGGCCTCCATGAACACCCGGCGTTTGGGCTCGCTGTCAAACAGAAGGACCCCTTCCGGATCAATATCGCAGCCGGCTGCCAGCAGGCGCTCAAACCAGGTTTCAGCCTGCTCTTGCCGGGATTTGTCCTTTAAAGGAATCTGCAGATAAAGCGCGACCTGGTTGTCGCCGTGAAAAAGCCGTTTTTCGTGGTCCATGAAACGGCGGCAATTCACACCGAAATATTCAAAGGCATTCAGGACGCTGAAATTTCCTTCCAGCAGCCTGCCCAGGTAATGATGGAATTTGAGCGCCCGATCTTCATCGGGTAGCGAAAAAAACAGCTCCAGATAATCTGCCGGCCGGCTTGCCAGCTTCAGGCTGCAGGCGGTAATCAATCCGAAAAGTCCTTCGCTGCCGATGATCAGATCAATCAGGTCCAAGCGGCCATTCGGCGAAGAGAAAGGACCACTGGCATTTTTGATGGCCGGCCGGCGGTAAGTGGGAACCGGCCAGTCGATTTGCTGATCTTTTTCACGCAGTATGAACCTGCCGTTTTCGGAGACATATTGACCGCGTGCAGCAGTAATCTTCATGCCGTTAGGAAGCAAAAAATCAAGGGCCTGAACCCACGGGCGGGTGGCGCCCACCTCGCCCGGGGTAAATCCCGAGGCGTTGCAGGACAGCGTGCCCCCCACCCAGGCATCCTTGCGGCTGGTGGGGTCCACCGGGTAGTAAAGACGCCCGCCGCTTTGGGCCAGCACGCTGTTTCGCAGTTCTTCAAGCACAATGCCCACCGGGGTGCTGACGATTTTCTGATTGACATCCACTGCCACCGGCGAAGCGGTCAGGTTGCCGGTGGAAACCACGATCCCCCCTTCAGCCGTCGCACTGCCGGTCAGGTTGGAACGTCCGGCCGAGAAGGTGATCGGAATGCCGGCGGCCCTGCCGGCACGCATGATAATTGCGGCCTGTCGCTCCGAGTTCGGCCGGCACAGCGCGTCGGCACGGGCGGGCAGGTTGGAGCTGTCAGATGCGAAACCCTCAACGATTTGCGGATCAAGAACCAGGGATAGGGAAAACTCGCGTTGCAAAAAATCCGCGATCAATGCAAGGTGTTCGACCCCGCAATTCCGGCCGCAAAAATCATCGATCCGGTGATATTCCCGGTCGGCCAGGACCGCCTGCGGGCTGATCATATGGTGGCTCATGGCGTTGACTCCGTTTTGGAAATTTTGGTATTTGCAGATGGTGGTAAAGCCTTTTCCATGATATGTCTAACGTTGCATAAACCACCCGGCAGGGGCAAGGAAAAAATATGAGAGGCAAAAAATGGTAGATCCGTCACCAACAAGGCAACCGGTGCAGTTGGACGCGGCCATTGCCGGTCCGCTTTTCATGTTGTCGGCGGCGCTGCTGTTCACGGTGCTCAATTTGATCGTAAAGCTGCTGGGGCCTGCATTTACGGTGTGGAGCATCGGATTTTACCGATTTTTCGGCGGCGCACTGGTACTGGTTGCTGTTTTCGGACGCCACAAAAATCCGTATCGCGGTGTTAATATCCGGTTGCTCGTCCTCCGGGGCTGTGTGGGATGCATCGCCTTTATCTGTATGGTCATGGCGATCCGACTGCTGCCCGTTTCCACGGCGTTGATTATATTTTATTCCTATCCGGCCTTTTCCGCTGTTTTTTCATTTTTTATTTACCGGGAACGCATCGGTGGATTTGAAATCACCTCGATCGCGATGGTTTTAATCGGTGTCGCGATTCTTTTCGATTTTAAGCTTGGGACCGACCTGCTGGGACAAAGCTTTGCACTCGCAGGAGCGGCTTTTGCGGGACTGACCGTTACACTCATCCGAACTTTGCGAAAAAAAAACGGACCCGTCATCATTTACCTCTACCTGTGCACCACGGGCATGCTGGTCACTGCACCGATGTTCGTGATGCATCCGGTCTGGCCTTGCACGCCGTTGGAATGGGGCATGATCCTGGGCCTGATCTTGAGTTCGGTCATGGCTCAGCTTTTAATGAACCAGGGATTTTTCTATTGCCGCGGCTGGGAAGGCGGTGTGTTCATGTCCAGCGAGGTGATCTTTACCGCCGTGGCCGGCATCATGCTTTTGGGTGATCCGGTCACTTGGAGGTTCTGGTGCGGTGGTGTGATGATCTTGGTCAGCGTGGCAGCGCTCAACCGCCTGAACGCCATCGCCCACAGGAAAGGCGCAGCCCCACCCCCCTGACAGTGTTGCGCGTTGATACCCGGCGCAATAACGCACCGGGTTCTCTATTTTTCGGTCTGCTGTCAACCTGTGCCGGGATGCTCCTCGCAACCAGTGGCGGGGAGCATTAATGTGCAGCACCGCTTTTAAAAATCCAGATTGGCAGGTTCGTAATATTCCCGGGGATTTTTGCAGGACGGGCATTTGGCCGGCGGTTCGGTGCCTTCATGGATATAGCCGCAGACACTGCATTTCCATTTGATGGGCTGCTCACGCTTGAAGACCATGCCCGCCTCGACCATCTCCAGCAGTTTCTTGTAGCGCTCCCGGTGATGGGCCTCGATCTTGAGCACCTGTTTAAATGCCATGGCGGCCTGCTTCTCGCCTTCTTCTTCAGCCTCCTTGGCAAAGGTGGGATACATGGTCTGCACTTCATAATCTTCCCCACCCCAGGCTTCTTTAAGGTTTGTGGCCGTATCCCCGATACCGTTGAGCAGCTTGAGGTGGTCTTTGGCATGCTGCATTTCATTGGCAGCGGTTTCTTCAAAAATTTTGGCAATGTAATGATACCCTTCGGCCCGGGCAACCTCTGCAAAAAAGGTGTATTTGTTCCTGGCCTGGGATTCACCGGCAAATGCGGCTTGTAAATTTTCAGTGGTCTTGCTCATGGATTGGATTTCCTTTCTCTTCCTGTGCTCGTTTTAAAATAAGTTGCGGATCTGACAGCCATACTTTGCCTGCCGGGGCATTGTTCGCATCCCCTATGAACAGGCAGCTGATTCGAGTAGCTAAATAGGAATCATTCCTATTTGTCAAGCAAAAAAACACCGCCCCGGATAAAACCCTTCAAGTTTATCACTTATGAAACACGCGCAACGATCTCGATATCGGGCCACTCGTGATCCCAGGGACGCGCCTGCTCAAAAGCATGGGCGGCCTGGAGCACCCGGTCATCGCGGTATTTGGGTCCGATGATTTGCAGCCCCACGGGAAGCCCACCGGCCGTCATACCGGCCCTCACGGTGGCTGCCGGAAGGCCGGCAAGGTTAAAGGGATAGGTAAACGCCACCGCCCCGAGCAATGAAATCGGCTGGCCGTCAATCTCGGCGGGTGGCGGACCCTTGGCGGCAAAGGCCTCCGTGGGCATGGTGGGCGTCAGCAGCAGGTCAAATTCAGCAAAAAAATCCGCCAGCACCGCATTGAGCTGCCGGCGTACGGCCTGAATCTTTATAAAATCATTGACATCCAGCTTTTTGGCCAGCTCCAAGGATCCGACCAGCGTTTTGCCCATCTGCTCCCGGATGTCATTCAGTTGTTCGTGAATAATGGCATAAAGCTCGTAAACCATCAGCTTGGACCAGGCATCGTCCACATCGGGCAGTTTGCCCGGCCAAAGGCTTACGGTGTGTCCCAGGTCTTCAAAGGCTGTTACCGCCTGCTGCACAACGGCGGCGACTTCTTTTTGCACCCGGGCGTATCCCAGGTCGGGACTGAAACCGATTTTTAGTCCCGGCAGCGGTTGATTAAGGCATTGGGCGTAAGACAGGGACGGCCGGGGCAGAGAATCCGGATCAGCCGGATGATAGCCGGTTACACAATCCAGGTAAAGGGCGCAATCGCTGACGGTACGGTTTAAAGGTCCCAGATGCCAGGTACGGGACATGTGCAGTGCCGGCAGCGGCCCCATGGGAATCCTGCCATAGGTCGGTTTGAACCCGAAACAGCCGCAGTAGCTGGCCGGAATGCGAATGGAGCCGCCGGCATCCGATCCGGTGGCCAGCGGAACCATGCAGGCAGTGACCGCCGCCGCTGATCCCCCGCTGGAACCGCCCGGTGTCCGCTCAAGGTTCCAGGGGTTGCAGGTGACGCCGTAAAGCCTGTTTTTGGTAAAACCCGTAAAGCCGAACTCCGGGGTATTGGTTTTGCCCACAACGATCGCGCCGGCCGCCTTGAGCCGGGCCACCTGGATAGAATCATGCTGGACCCGGTTGTCTTTGAAGGGAATAGAGCCAAAACTAGTGACCATCCCTTCCGTGTCCTCCATATCCTTGACTGCCAGGGGAAGGCCTGCCAGGGGTCCCACATTTTTCCCGGCGGCAATGTCATCTTCCAGATTCCGGGCCTGCCTCAATGCTTCTTCAGCTCTCAAAGCCACAAAAGCATTGATGTGCGGGTTGACAGACTCTATCCGGCGCAGTGTTGCCTCCATCAATTCGACCGGCGACAGCTGCCTGGCGCGAATCAATCCGGCCAACTGCGTTGCGGATTTTTTGAGCAAAGATTCCATCTGTACTCCTGTTTTTATAAAGTAAAAATGCACATTTCACAAAAGGGCACCGCCGACAATTGCAGCATTTAGAATATAGGAGACACCACCTGAAGGCAAGTAGAAACAGAATACGGCAGCGGCGTTTTAAAATCGACGAATGTCAGTTGATTATTTTTCGATTTGTTATTATGTTAGCTGCCAGCATAATAACAGTCCGGATGGGGGCAAGGTGAGATGAACATCGTCGGCAGGGAGCGCAGAAAAAGCCAGCGGATCAAGTATGAATCGGCCATTTTGCACAACACGAATCCACCTGATTTTTTGTATCGGGGCACCATGTATAATTTCAGCCAGGGCGGCCTGTATTTTGAATCCAACCAGGACCTGGTGGAGGGGGATAAAATTTCCGTATCCATTAAACAACCACCCCGGCAATTCATCGTGAACGCCGATCAATACCTGGAGGTCAAAATCATGTGGTGCCGGCAACTGGAGGATTCCTCCTATCAGATCGGCTACGGCGCAAAATTGATTTAAGGAATACCCGTATGAAAGTTCGTGCCAATAAAATTGATATCAGTTATGAGATTGCCGGTCTCCCGGATGCACCGGTGGTGATGCTCAGCCATTCGCTGGCCTCAAGCATGCGGATGTGGGATCCCCAGATGGAGGCCCTCCAGTCTCACTTCCGGATGCTGCGCTACGATACCCGCGGCCATGGTGACAGTGACGCCCCTCCGGGAGCATACAGCCTGGAGTTGCTGGCCGCTGACGCCGTCGCCCTGCTGGATGCACTGGAAATTGAAACGGTCCATTTTGTGGGACTTTCCATGGGCGGCATGATCGGCCAGTGCCTGGCTCTGGACCATGGGCATCGGCTCAAAAGCGTTGCCCTGTGCGATACGGCCGCCGAAATAACGACTGAGGTTCAGCCCATATGGCAGGCGCACATCGACGCGGCACGCAAAAACGGCATGTCGGCTCAGGTCGACGAAACCCTGCAGCGCTGGTTCACACCGGAATATCTCCAGCGCAAAGGTCCCGGCGTAGATTTGATCCGCCGCCAGATCCTGGCAACGCCGGTGGCCGGCTACATCGGCTGCAGCGAAGCCATCCGCCGTCTTGCCTACCTGGACCGGCTTGCCGATATTCATCTTCCCTGTCTGATCATGGTGGGCGAAGAAGACCCCGGCACCCCGGTGGCAGCCTCTGAAGTCATGCATGAACGCATTGCCGGCTCCAGGCTGGTGGTG
>JAOZPY010000011.1 GCA_029932495.1 Desulfobacterales bacterium | reverse complement strand
CGCCCTTGAAAAAACTCAGCTTGAGAATCGCCGACAGGGGCAGCAGCATGAAAAAACACAACAAAAGTCCGATAAAAATGGTGACCGCCGGCACAATGAATTTGTCGACTTCCATCCGCATTGAAGAAATCTGATACGGCCCGGCGGTGGCGGTGGTCTGCGAAGATGGTTTCATAGGGTCACTTCGAGTAAATTATAAAAATCCGGTCATCGTTCCAGCGGCGGCTGTCAGCCGGCGGCTAGATTAATTTTTTAAACATATGTGAATAGACGTAAAACTCTTCCGGTGGAAAATACAACCTCAGACGGTCGTGCCGTTTCAGGTTCAGTTGCTGGTACTCTTTTCCCGGGATGTCCAGCAACATCTCTTCATCTTCGAGGATAAACGTGACGCGCACGATGGCTCCCAGAAAATTAATCACCTCGGCTTCAACGTCCACAATGTTCGATTCCTCGCATTTTTCAGCCGGGATGGTCACATCCACCACCTCGATATTTTCGGGGCGGATCGCCAGATAGACTGTGTCACCGGACACCTGCTCCAGACCGGACACCGCAAATTCGTGCTGTCCGAACCGCACCCGGCCGTTTTCCTTCGTACCGGCAATGAAATTGGAGGTGCCGACAAACTCGGCGATGTAGCTGGTTTTCGGTTCCTTGTATATTTCCCACGGCGTGCCGATCTGCCGGATTTCACCATCGCGCATTACGGCCACGCGGTCGGCCAGCGCCAGGGCTTCCTCCTGGTCATGGGTAACATAGATCATGGTGATGCCAAGGTCTTCCTGAAGTTTTTTGATCACCGTGCGCAGGCGGATCCGGATTTTTGCGTCCAGGGCGCTCAGAGGCTCATCGAGCAGCAGCACATTGGGCTTGATGGCAATCGCCCGGCCCAGGGCCACGCGCTGCTGCTGTCCACCGCTTAACTGGGACGGGTAGTGGTGTGCCCATTCGCTCAGGCCCACCAGCTGCAGAATTTCCGTCACCCGTTCATCAATGAGTTTGGTCGGCATCCGGCGCATTTTCAGGCCAAAGGCGACATTCTGGTACACCGTCATGTTCGGAAACAGGGCATAGGATTGAAAGACGATGCCAAAATCCCTTTTCTGGGGGATCACATCGTTGATCACTCGGCCGTCATAGGTGAGGCGTCCCGATGTGGCCTGCTCAAAGCCGGTAATGATGCGCAGCAGGGTCGTTTTGCCGCAGCCGCTCGGTCCCAGAAAACAGACGAATTCTCCCGGCTCGATGACCAGATTGACGTTGTTGACCGCCACCAGGGATCCGAAATGTTTGGTGATATTTTCTAACACAAGCTTTTTGGACGAGGTTTCCATAAACGCTTCCTGTAAAACCGGAACTTTTTGTCCGGCTCTAAAAACGATCGCCCCGCCATGGGCCCATTGCAACCGGTCCATGGCGGGGTGTGTGCAAGGCGGACACTTAATTATGTTATTTCAGGAAAAGATCCTGCCAGGTTTCGAGGATTTTGGCACGATTCTTCGCCTGCCAGGGAAAATCCATGGGCGCCAGTTTGATGGTCGACAGGGCCGGCAGATCCTTGGGGCCCTGAATTCCCGGGTAGGTGACTCCCAGTTTGAACTTGGCGTATTCTTTCATGGCACTTTGGCTGAGGGCCCAGTCCAGAAATTTCTTGGCCGCTGCCGGGTGTTTGGCACCTTTAAGCAATGCGTTGGCTTCGAGTTCAAACCCTGCGCCCTCGGCCGGCATTGCCAGCTCCACCGGAAATCCCTTCTTTTTTAACGAGGAGTAAACAAAGGCAAAGGAACAGCCGATGGCATATTCACCGGCGGCGGTCAGTTTGGCCGGTTTTGAGCCGCTTTTGATGTATTGGCCCATGTTTTTATCCAGTTTTTTCAGAAAAACCCAAGCGTCGTTTTTTTCGATGGGCTTGTTTTTATAGTTGGGATCCATCATTTCCAGCAGGCTGGCCACCTGTAAAAAGCCGGTGCCGGAACTGGCCGGGTTGGGCATGATCAGTTTGCCCTTGTAACCCGGGTTGAGAAGATCATGCCAGCTTTTGGCCATGGGCAGATTGTCTTTGGCCAGGACCTTGGTGTTGCCCACGAAGGCCGCGGCATATAAATCAATGGCCACCCAATAGCCGTTGGGGTCTTTGAAGTTGTCAGCGATTTTATCCCAGTTTTTGGGTTTGTACGGCACCAGCATGCCCCGGGGGACAAACCCCGCCATGTTGGTCACGGCCCAGCCCCAGATGCAGTCGGCCTGGGGGTTGTCCTTTTCAGCCAGCATGCGGGCCCCCAGCTCACCGGTGGACAGGCGGATGGCCTGGATGTCCAGGTCGGGAAGCTCCTGTTTGGCCAGCTTGAGGTATTCCACAACCTCTTCGTTTTCCAGCGATGTGTAAATCACCACCTGTTGCTTGGCCGCCGCAAACCCGGCCAGGAAAAACACGGACACCAACACACAAACGAAAAACAATCCTGTCTTCCTCATGATCATTCCTCCTTAGTTTTAGTTGTTAACGATTTTGATTGCATAAAACGGTATTTATTAATGGTAAGGCAAACGGCATCTGTTGATATCATGCCATGCCACAGGCTTTTGTCATTATTTTCGTGTGTTAAATGAATTCAATTTATTTTCTTAAGGGATAACTTGTGTTGCCACAGATATAGGGGAAGTCGCCTGCTTATGTCAAGGAAAATATCAGTGCCGCAACGTCATTTAAATTGACTGGCAGATGAAACAGCCCATTGGATTTTCAAACCTCCGTCAAAAACCCGGTCCAGCGCTGCCTGTCCATCGGCGGCTGTATCCACATCGTAATTTTGACGAGCCAGGGTATGCTGAAGCTATGCGAGCAGCTCCGGGTCATCATCTACCAGTAAAATTCTCATGGATGCCTTCCCAGCGGTTTGGGGCGGCTATGGTTTGAATTTCAGCAGCACAAATTTTTTACTGCCCACCGGCTCAACAGCCGCAATTTTGTAATGGGTCAGCGGCATGACTTCTTTCAGCCGTTCCAGGTGTTTTTTACGCAAAATAATCAGGTCATAGCGCGGCGGATTCTGTTTTATCTGCTTGTCGGTGACCACGGGGATTTTCGTCCGCTTTAAATAAAAATTCCATCCGTTGTCAAAGCGGCGGCCATAAAAGGCGATCGATGCGTCGGCCGGCAGAATGGACCGGATGGTTCGCGAAGCGTGCCGGGCGGATTTTACCCGGTCTATGTGGGGGATGTAATACAGCTGCAAAATTGCAAAAGCCAATAGCAGACCCACGGCAATCAGGTCGCAGGCCGTCCGGTGCTGTTTGGCATTCAACTGTTTTAACGCCTGCCAGATGATGCCGGCGGCCAGTGCGCCTAAAATGTATATCCCCCACAGGCGCCAGTCGTCGAGAGCAAACGGAAAGATGGCCAGTACCTGGAATTTGCCTTTTAAAAAGGGGGCGGCGGCCGGGAAAAACAGCAACGGCCCGAGGACGGCCAGGGTCAGGACAGCGCAGATGCGCAACCACAGCGTTGTGCCCCGGCGGTCGGTCCAGAGGGTGACAATGTGAGCGATTATAATGCTGAACGCCGGGTAAAGCGGCAGCAGGTAGCGTTCACGTTTGCCTGCGATAAGGGAAAAAAATATGAAGGTAGTGCAAAACCATAACCCGAAAAGCAGCAACGTCCGATTCTTATCTTTAATTGTTTTTTTAATCATCGGGGCCATCCCCCCCAGGACGATGAACCAGGGCATGGCGTTGGGGGGAAAGTTCAATAAATAATGGTAAAACGGCCGACTGTGAGGCGCGGTTTTTATGGCCCGGCCGAATTGCTGCTGGAACAGGATGGTGCGGGTATACTCCTTGCCGCCGGCGATACAGGCGGGAATGACCCACGCCGCGGCAATGGCCAGCGCGATCAGCGGCCCCCAGACCAGGTGGGCAAATGACGCTTTTTCATGCCGGAAATACTTGATGATCTCCCACAAAATGAAGGTCAGCCAAGGAACCAGCAGGGCAACCGGTCCCTTGGCGAGAATGCCGACACCACAGGCGGCATAGGCAAAGATTAGAAATTTTGCTTTACGCTGGGCGTCCCATTTGAAAAAAAAGAACAGGCTTAACGTGGTCAAAAACGTCAGGGTGGTATCGATGTTGCCGGTGGTCATCAGGAGGGTAAAAAGGCTGCAGGTCATCAGGATCAGGGCGGCCGTCAGGCCGATTTTTTTATCGCCGCTCATGGCGCCCAGCAAATAGGTCAGCAGCAGGATGCCAAGGCTGGCAAAGGCCGATACCCACCGGCTGGCCGTTTCAAAGGAAAAGATTTTTGAAGCAACAATCGTCAACCAGAAAAAAAGCGGCGGTTTTTGCGCGTAGATCTCACCGTTGATGATGGGAACCAGATAGGACCTGGCGTGGGCCATCTCCCAGGCCACCTGCAGGTAGCGGGGTTCATCCGGAGACCACAGGCCCCGGTTGCCGATAGGCAGCACCACGAAAAGCAGCCATAAAAAAATGATCAAAACAATCGGGTGCCGGTTAACGATTTTTTCCATGGGCGCTCCCTATTCATACTGGAATGGCTGTGGACGCCATTGTGCAAAAAAATTATCCATGGCGGTCGTCGGACCAAACGGGATATGGCCGAAGCGCATCGACAATTGTTTTTTAGCGCATGCCTTAGGTTTTTTGTCAATAATAACTTTCCACAATGCGGCGGCTATCCCCGTGCGGTCCGCACCGGCTTTGCAATGTATCAACACCGGGCGTGGTGCGGTCTTCAGGATGGTGATCAGTTTTTATCTGCAACCAATACCTACGGTAAACTTTTTTCATCCATATTTTTGTATGCAGCAAGGTCTGAGATGCAAACAAATGATGCCGAGTCGCATATTGGCTAAAATAACGGTTGCTTCCGATCCGATGCTGGATTTGCAACCATACTTTTTGATGAATGTCTTTCATGGTCTTGACAATACATCATGTTTATGAAGAAATGCTGAAGAAAGACGATTTCGCGATAGTATTTTTCTCCGTGAAAAAGAAAGTGCCATGAAGACTGAAACCGAAGATACCGGAAAACAGGATCTGTCGGGACAGCGTGAACCGTGGTACCGGGCTGTGCAGGGCAACGTGCTGATGCTGGGCGTTGTCAGCTTTTTTACTGATGTGTCCAGCGAAATGATCTATCCGTTGCTGCCGGTGTTTTTCACGGGCCTGGTGCCGGCGGCCACCGCGGCGGTGTATGTGGGGCTGATGGACGGCATTGCCGAAAGCGTTTCCAGCCTGCTGAAGATATTTTCGGGCCGTCTGAGCGATGCCCTTGATCAGCGCAAGTCCATCGCCGTGACCGGGTACGGGATTTCGACTTTATGCCGGCCCCTGATGGCCCTGGCTACCGGCGGATGGCACGTGGTGGCCCTGCGCTTTGGCGACCGCGTGGGCAAGGGAATTCGGACCCCGGCACGCGATGCTTTGATCAGCCAGTCCACGGGTTCTGGCACCCGGGGACTGGCGTTTAGTTTTCATCGGGCCATGGATCATGCCGGCGCGGTCACCGGACCCTTGATTGCCGCTGTCATTTTGTACGCATTTTTAGGGGAGCAGTTCTGGCAGGGGCATTTTAGCGCAGCTTCCGCCAGGCAAATGCAGGCCCTGCGATGGCTTTTCGCCCTGGCGCTGATTCCAGGACTGGCCGCCATGCTGGCGCTCATCAGCGGGGTGACCGAGGTTTCCGCCAAGGGCAAACATCTATCAGAAAAGTCGCTATCCGACCCCCAGGCCGGACCTGCCCGCCTGCCCCTGCGCTTTTACCTGTACCTGGCATCCGTCACCCTTTTTGCTTTGGGCAACAGCTCGGATCTGTTTATTGTCTTTTATGCCAAGACCCGCTTTGGTCTCGGTCTGGGGCCGTTACTTGCGCTGTGGGTGGTGCTGCACATCTCCAAAATAGTTTTCAGCCTGCCCGGCGGGATATGCTCTGATAAATACGGGCGCCGGGTGGTGATTGCCGCCGGCTGGATTGTTTATGTCGGTGTTTATGCCGGGCTGGCGATGACACCGAATATCCATATTCTATGGGTACTGATTGTCGCCTATGGCATCTATTATGGATTGACTGAAGGTGCGGAGCGGGCCCTGGTGGCTGATTTTGTGTCCGCTCGGCAGTTGGGAAAAGCTTACGGGCTGTATCATGGGGCGATCGGTTTAGCGGCACTGCCTGCCAGCCTGCTGTTCGGAGTCTTCTGGATGCAGCTCGGCCCGCAGGTTGCCTTTACTATTGGCGCATTGCTGGCCGGCGCGGCAACCCTGCTGTTAACGGTGATGCTGGCAACTCCTGCACGGCCTATCCCTCCTTCTCCCTGAGTTCGTCCAGGGTTTCGTTGGGCCCCAGCAGGATCATGATGTCGCTGTCTTTCAATATGAACTGGGCGGTGGGGATCAGGTTCAACCTGTCGGGAATGATCTCTTTGATGGCCACCACCTGGATACCGAAGCGGTTGATGAGATTCAGATCCCGCAGGGATTTGCCCACAAAGTCCTTGGGCGGGGCCAGCTGGATAATACTGTAGCCTTCCAGAAATGGAAGATAATCCAGCATGTTCGGATTGTGCAGGCGTTCGGCCAAAGAGATGGCGTTGTCTCTTTCGGGGAAAAATACCTCGGTGACGCCGATTTTAATGAGTACCCGCAAATGGGCCTCGCTGATGGCCTTGGCATAAACATTGGCCACACCGATGTCTTTCATGTTCAGGGCGACCAGAATCGATCTGCTCAGATCCGAAGCGGTACACACCACGACAGCATCCATTTTTTTCAACTCCAGCGATTCCATTGCCTTGCGGTCGGTGGCGTCTGCGACCACCGCCTGGGTCACCAGGTCCTTGATTTCCTGGATACGTTCGGCAACCCGATCGATGGCCAGTACGTCATGGCCTTTTTTGTAAAGGTGCGCGGCCAGGTAATGGCCAAAGTGCCCGATTCCGATGACAGCATATTGTTTCATCTTTTACCTCATCCGCTCATAATTGCCTCTTCGGCGTAATAATAACGGGGAGCTGTGCGGCGACTGACCGCCATGGCGACTACCAGCGGCCCCAGGCGCCCCACAAACATCACGGCCGAAAGGATCAGCTTGCCGGCTGTGCTCAGCCCGGCGGTCGCTCCGGTGGAAAGTCCCACAGTGCCAAAGGCACTGACGACTTCAAACAACAGCTCCAGAAATTTCCCCCGGCTTGCCGGGTGGGACATCTCTCCCAACTCGGTGATCAGGATAATCATGGTGGCCAACCCGATTACCATGAAACTGATTAGCACCACGCTCATGGCCCGCCCGATGCTGCCCGCCGAGATCGTACGATGAAAAATCTGGGGTCGCTGCCAGCCGCGCATCCGGGAAAAACCCAGCACGACGAGACTGGCAAAGGTGGTGGTTTTGATGCCGCCGCCGCACGAGCCTGGGGAAGCACCGATGAACATCAGCAACATGACCACAAACAGGGTCGCATTGGCCATCTGTCCGATGGGCAGGGTATTGAAACCGGCGGTGCGGGTGGTAACGGACTGGAAAAATCCCGCCAGCAATCGATCGGGCACCGAAAGGGGTGCGAGGGTGTTGTTCCATTCCAGAAAGGTCACCAGCAGTGTTCCGCCCAGCAGCAGCAGCAGCGTGACGGCCAGTACCAGCTTGGCATGCAGGCTTAGGCGGACCCAAGTGCGGCGGTCGAACGGAAAGTTCTGTTTGAGCTCGGAGAGCACCAGAAAGCCGATGCCACCGGTAATCACCAGAAAACAGATCACCAGATTGACCAGCCAGTCTTCGCGGTAGGCAATGAAGCTTTGGGAAAAAAAGGAAAAGCCGGCGTTGCAAAAAGCGCTGACAGAATGAAACAGTGCGAAAAAAAACGCCTCGAGAATACTTCTGCCGGCCATGAAGCGCGGAAACAACAGCACGGTCCCGACCGCCTCGAGAGTCAGCGCAAAAATCACCACCTGGCGGATTAAAAAGGCCACGTTGTGCTCTCCGCTGAAAGTGAAGGTGTCCCGGATCACCACCCGTTCGGTCAAACTGAGCCGCCGGCCGCCGAGCAGCAGAAACAGCGTTGACATGGTCATGATGCCCAGGCCCCCGATCTGGATTAAAATCAGGATGACGATTTGACCGAAGGTGCTGAAAGCACTGCCCGTGTCCACCACCACCAGGCCGGTTACGCAGCTGGCCGATACAGCGGTAAACAGTGCATCCACCGGTTTGAGGACCCCGATGGTGGTGGCTGCCGGTGTCATCAGCAAAAGTGTGCCGATGAGAATCAGAGCCGCAAATCCAACAATCGGAATCCGTGTTGGTGAGCGGAAAATCAGCCGAACAAGATTTGCTCCGGCGGCTGCGCCGCTTTTCAATTTACCGACCAAGGCTCCGCCTCCGCTTGGTCAATTTTTGCAATCGAGTTACCTGCATTTTTCCCGAAAAATTTTAAATGCTGTTTAAATACGCCTTTTATGATCCTGTCAGATTGGAGGCACCCGGAGAAAACTTTAGGGTGCGGATATTTTCACCTGCCTTTATGCAGAACGCTTTTTTTCAAATAATCGAAAGCCCCGGCACCCTCCACAGTGGCTTTTTCCTTTCCTGCTGCCACGCCCTGAAAGAATTCCAGCCTGGGTTTGTCGAAATTGCTGATGGGTTCATCAATCAGTTTTAGGCTGTTGTCGATCAGGCTATAAATGACCGTGGGCCCGTAGACAATTTCGCCGGCTTCTTTGCGCGCCAGGGAGCCAAAGATTTCATGATGCCGGATGTCAAAGGCCTTGGGCGGCGGATGATACCCCAGCAGGTCGGCAAACAGCAGCAGGCTTTCCTGGACACCCTCGGCATACCCGTTTTCCAGTGCAGCCGCACCCTGCCGGGCAATTTGTTCGATATCTTCCTCATTGTAAGACAGATCCAGTTGCTCGATGCATTCTTGCTGAATGGTTTTGACAGAGTCCTGCTTGATGCTGATTTTAACATCGGAGTCTTTCAGTATTTTAATAATATTGCGGATTTTTACCATTTCAGCGATGTAGGGACTTTTGCGCATGGCCACATCATCCACCGTGGTGAGGTAAATCGGCAGTTCGTTGTCGAGCACCAGGATTTTATTTTTCCCCCCATCAGCTTCGCGAATATACAGATCCAGGTCCCGCACTTTGCGGTATTCATACGGGCTCATTGCCAGCAATCTGCGCATGGCGTCCTTGTCGATTTTCAGCCCGCTTTCCGGCGTCCCAATGGACTGCAGCACGATCCGGGTGAGCCGATCGATCTGAATTTTTTTCAGCAGGTTTTCCCTGAATGACATGGCGTTTTTCCCTGAAAAAAAATAAACGGGACCTTTTTTCTAACTTTTAAACGTTCAATTACTACTGCATATCCGCTGAAATTGCAATGCATTGTTGACCTTTGAGCAGCGTTCATATAAATATATAAATCCTAGCGTTGCAACATTAAGGTGTAAAATTATAGCAAGCCCAGCTGCAAGAATTATCGTAACGGAGAAAAAACGCAATGACCGAATTTGTAAAACTCATTTATGGTGACCGGCAATACCAGCTTCCGGTGATTGAAGGCACGGAAGGCGAAAAGGCCATTGATATCTCAGCCCTGCGCCGGCAGACAGGCTTGATTACTCTGGATCCCGGCTATGCCAACACCGGCGCCTGCAGCAGTGACATCACTTTTATGGATGGGGAAAAGGGAATTTTGCGCTACCGGGGCATCCCGGTGGAACAGCTGGCCGAGTATTCCACGTTCATTGAAACATCTTACCTTTTGATCAACCGCAGGCTGCCCTCGCCATCGGAGCTGACCCGCTTTTCAGTGCTGCTCAATGACAATTCCCTGGTGCATGAGGACATGCGCTCGTTTTATGAGAATTTTCCCCGCTCCTCTCATCCCATGGGAATTCTGTCGGCCATGGTCAATGCCCTGAGAAGCTTTTACCCGGAAATTCAGAACCTGGAAGAGGAAATCAACCTGACCGTCACCCGCCTGCTGTCCAAAATCCGGACCATGGCTGCCATGTCCTATAAGATTTCCCGGGGGCACAAAGTCGTTTACCCGAGGCCTGATCTGGCTTACTGCGATAACTTTTTGAATATGATGTTCGATTCACCGGTAAAACCTTACCGAATTGACAGGGTGGTGACCACTGCCTTGAATGTTTTTTGGATTTTACATGCCGACCACGAGCAGAACTGTTCGACAACGGCTGTGCGTGTGGTCGGCAGCGCCCGGGTGAACCTGTACAGTGCCATTTCCGCCGGCATTGCCGCTTTGTGGGGGCCCCTGCACGGCGGGGCCAACCAGGCGGTCATCGAAATGCTCAGCCAGATTGCAGAAAATAACAACATGGCCCAGGTAATCGAAAGGGCCAAGGATAAAAACGACCCTTTCCGGCTGATGGGTTTCGGCCACCGGATTTACAAGACCTTTGACCCACGCATGAAAATAATGAAAAAGGTTTGCCACCGGCTGCTGGAAAAGCTCAAGGTTTCCGACCCGCTGCTGGATGTGGCCCAGGAACTGGAAGAAATTGCGCTCAGGGATGATTATTTCATCGAGCATCATCTTTATCCCAACGTTGATTTTTACAGCGGCATCGTGTTGCGTGCCATTGGAATTCCCACCAACATGTTTACGGTGATGTTTGCCATCGGCCGGCTTCCGGGCTGGATTGCCCAATGGAAGGAAAGCATTGATGATCCAAACTGGAAGCTTTGCCGTCCGCGCCAGATTTACACGGGACCGCAGGAAACCGCCTATGTCCCCATCGAACAAAGGTAGCGGCCGCCGTTATTGTAGTACTTCTTACAATCTGGCAGGATCATAACCCGGTCTCATTGCAGTCTGGTATACAATATTCAGCCGGTTCAGCGGTAGCCCTGTAATTGTGCCATGGCGGAATATTTAGCGGAATCCCGGTTGACTTTTGCAGTTGAATCCTCTATTGCAAAACGTTCGGCGGATGGAAGCCGCTTTTTTTGCAGTCTGCGCCAGGCATGACTACCGCAGGTCATGGCAGGTTTTTTTGTATAACAAAGCGCTAGTAAACCTAGCGCTTTTACTAGTAAGGGGGCTCTCATGTGTGAAGAAATATTTCCCAACCTGTTTCGGGTGAAAATTCCGCTGCCGGAAAGTCCGCTTAAGTACCTAAATTCCTATGTGATTCAAGGTGAAAAACGCAACCTGATTATCGACACCGGGCTGAACCGTACGGAATGCTTTGACGCCATGCAGGCCGGATTGAGGGAAATTGGCATTGACCTGACAAAGACGGATTTTTTCATTACCCATCTGCATGCCGATCATTTTGGTCTTGTGGGTCGACTGGCCACCCCGACCAGCAGCGTTTTTTTCAGCCGCCCGGAAAAAGAGCTCATCGAATCCTGGGAAGGGTTTGATGAAATGATTAATTATGCCGGTCAAAACGGGTTTCCAAAAGATGAGTTGCGCGCCGCCCTGGACAAACATCCCGGGGCCAAGTACGGTTCGGATTGGATCCCGGAACTGAAGGTTCTTGACGACGGGAATATGATCGATGTCGGCGATTACCACTTCCGGTGCGTGGCGACCCCCGGTCACACCATGGGGCATACCTGCCTTTACGAACCGGGTAAAAAAATCCTGGTGGCCGGCGATCACATTTTAATCGATATCACCCCCAACATCCAATGTTGGGCGGATGATCAAAATCCGCTCAAATATTACCTGGCCAGTCTCGACAAGGTATATCACCTGCAGGTTGCGCTCACCCTGCCCGGGCACCGGCGGCTTATCAAAGATCATCGGGCGCGCATCGACGAGTTGAAGCAGCACCACGCCGACCGCCTGGCCGAGGTGCGGGTCTTGCTGGAAAAAGGCCCTCTGAATGCCTTTCAGGTGGCCTCGCGCATGACCTGGGATATTGCCTATGAATCCTGGGATCAGTTTCCGGTGGCTCAGCGGTGGTTTGCCACCGGGGAGGCTATCTCACATTTGCGCTACCTGGAAGAAGAGGGGCGGTTGACCCGCTCCAACCATAGCGGTATAACATTGTACACAAGTGTAAAATAACGTGTTGCCTGTTGTATAATTTGCAAGAAGTTAAGGAACCCAATATGATGACAGAACCCACGAAACTTATAAAGGATGCATTGGACAAAGGGCAGCGGGCCCTGTCCGAACATGGCTCAAAACAATTACTGCAGGCCTATGGCATTTCCGTGACCCGGGAAACGCTGGTTGGCAACCCGGATGACGCCGTGGCGGCTGCCAAAGCCATTGGATATCCGGTGGCGCTCAAAGCCTGCTCAGCGGAGTTGATGCATAAAACAGAAGCCGCCGGCATCGTCCTGGGAATTCGGGACGCCACCGAACTGCGCGAGGCTTATCAGCGGGTGGTGACGGCCGTTGGCCTTGACCTTGAAGGGGTCCTGATTCAGGAAATGATTGCCGGGCAGCGGGAGGTGGTCCTGGGATTGAGCCGTGATCCCCAGTTTGGCCCCTGCGTCATGTTCGGCCTGGGCGGAATCATGACCGAGATCATCAATGACACCGTTTTCAGGGTGGCACCTTTTGATCACATCGAAGCCCTGGATATGCTCAGCGAGCTGCGCTCTCGTGCCATCCTGGATGACTTCCGGGGGCAGGCCCCTGCGGATCGCGAAACGATCTGCGCCGCTCTCATGGCCCTGGGTCAGATCGGCCTCGACCACGGGGCGGTGGCTGAAATCGACATCAATCCCATGATCATCGACGCCGATGGGCGGGCGGTGGCCGTAGACGCCCTGGTGGTTCTCGGCGGAGAGTAAAATGATTGCTAATATCACAGAAAGTTCTTTGTACCGCATCATCAATCCGCGCAGCATCGCTTTTTTCGGTGCCTCCAACCGCTTTACCTCCATGGGCACCAATCAGCTCAATTCATTGAAAGCCCTGGGATTTGAAGGTAACATCTATCCGATTCATCCGAAAGAAAAGCGGGTGCTGGATCTTGAGGCTTATCAGCATGTGCAGGATTTGCCTGAGGTTCCCGACTTGGCGGTTATGGTGCTGCCTACGCAGGTCGTGCCCGGCGTCATGGAAGAATGCGGCCGGAAGGGCATCAGGCACGCCATTGTGGTTTCCGGCGGGTTCAAGGAAGTCGGGGGATCTGGGGTGGTGCTGGAAAAACAGCTTCTGGCGGTGGCCGAGCGATATGGTATCCGCTTTCTGGGCCCCAACTGCCTGGGAGTCGCCAATCCCCATCACAAGTTTAACATGACGTTTCTTCCCTTCGAGGGCCGGCCGGGATTCATTGGTCTGGCGTCCCAGAGCGGCAGCCTGATTACCCAGATGTTCGGCTACCTGCGGCGCTTTGGTCTGGGCTTTTCCGCCGGCATCAGCGTCGGCAACGAGGCCCAGGTGGATATCGTCGAGTGTATGCAGTACCTGGCGGCCTGCCCCAATACGCGGGTGATCGGGTTGTATGTGGAAACCATCCGGCGGGGCAGGGCCTTTATTGAAACGGCCCGTGCCATCGTTCCCCATAAACCGATCATCGCTTATTATGCGGGAGGCTCCGAGGCGGGCAGACGTGCCGGTTTTTCGCACACCGGTGCCTTGGCCGGCCCCGACGCTCTTTATGACGGCGTGTTTCGGCAGAGCGGTGTGATTCGAGCCCACAGCCTCACCGAGCTGTTTGATTTCTGCTCGGCCCTGGGGAGCTGCCCTGAACCCGGTGGCAACCGGGTGATCATTCAGACCCATTCGGGGGGACCCGGGGCGGCGGCGGCCGATGCCTGCAGCCGTTCGGGCATAGAGCTGCCTGCGCTGTCTGCGCCGACACGGGAAAAGCTGGCGCCCCTGGTGCCCCACACCGGCAGCGTGAGCAACCCCGTGGACCTGACTTTTGCCAAAAATCCTCTGGATTATTTTGAAACCATTCCCGATATTTTGCTTGGCGACAGCGGGACCGATGGTCTTATCGTGTATTTTCTGGCGCCTCTGCAAAGCATCCGGCGTACCATGCAGGCCATGGGAATTGCCGAGGAGCAGCTTCCGGAGCTGACCGAGAAGCTTTTTACCGATCAGGCGCGGGCGCTGAGCAAGCTGATAGAAAAGCATCAAAAACCGCTGGTCGGCTTCACGTTCCAGGGTTATAATGAATTATTTGTCCGCACGCTGCTGGATCACGGCATCGTGGTGCTGCCGGCCCCCCAGCGGGCAGCCCGGGCCATGGCCGCCTTGGTGCGTTACCGGCAGCTTCGTGAAAAAATCCGTTCTAAGGCAGTCGAATAACCAGAACTGGGATCGGGCAATGCTGGACCACCCATTTGGCGGTGCTGCCGATCAGGGCCCGGGTAATGACGCCCTGGCCGTGGGTGCCCATGACGAGAAGGTCACAATTTTGTTCTTTTGCCGTTTGAACGATAACTTCAGCCGGAGTTCCGGTTTTGATCAAAATTTCATCGGTGACAAAAGCCTGATCCTTTGCGTTGGTCTTTGCCTCCTCGGAAAATGCCTTCAGAACTTCCTTTAAAGCAGTGGATTCCCTCTTTTTACCGATCAGTTCATCCCGGGCCTTGGAATAATACCGATCTTTGATTGCCTGCCATGTGCTCGGCGGGATCATGTTCGTGATATATTCTTGTCCCGGAAATTCAGCCAGCACATGCAGAATCGTGATGCTGGCGCCATACTGAGAGGCAAGGCTGATGGCATAAGAAAAGGCGTGAACTGCGGTTTGCGAAAGGTCGGTCGCATACAGGATTTTTTTAATTTGGATATTTGATATTTCCATTTTAATGTCCTTATGTTGAACCACGCATCCAGCAGGCATTATCGCCATTGATTCTTGTCTTACAAACCAGGTGCTAAGCCCCCCGGTTACAAGTTCAACGCTTAAAGCACTGGCGTGCTTTTGTCTTTTCGGCCGATGGCTGAAAATTCAAGCCACCTGCTTTGCAGGTGGCCGTTGACTGACCTTATCTGGCGAAATATAGGTTGGGCAGCCACAGGGCGATCTGGGGAAACACCATCAAAATGACCAGCCCCACAATCATGACCAGCACAAAGGGTACGATTGAACGGTAGATATCCGCCAGGGTTACCTCCGGCGGTGACATGGCCTTCATGAGAAACAGGTTGTAGCCGAAAGGCGGAGTCATATAGGCAATCTGGCAGGTGACCGTATAGAGAATACCAAACCAGATCGGGTCAAAGCCCAATTTTTTGACCAGGGGAACATAAAGAGGAGCCACAATGATGAGCATGGCCGTATCATCGAGAAACATGCCCATTGCGATGAAGGTCAGCTGCATCAAGATGATGATTTCCCATGGACTGAGGCCCCATTTTTCATGAAATAGAAGCTCGATGGCATGCACGGCACCGAGACCGTCAAAGACGGCACTGAAGCCAAGCGCGGCCAGGATAACCCACATGAACATGCAGCTGACGCTCAGCGTCTCTCTCAGTGTTTTTAAAAACACCTCGCGGGTTAACCGGCCCTTGATAAGCGCGGCAACGATGGTGGTGGCCGCACCCACGGCCGAACATTCCACAAGGCTGGTGATTCCCAGCAGGAACAGCCCGGTCATGGAAAAGATAATGATCAGCGGCAGGATTCCCGCCTTGAGCAACCGCAGCCGCTCTGCCCAGTCTATCTGCTGGCGCTCTTCTTTGGACAGTGCCGGTCCCAGGCTGGGCTTAATTGCACAGCGGACCATGATGTATAGGATCATCAGCCCTCCCAGCAGGAGACCGGGAAAAACACCGGCCAACCATAGCCGGCCGACCGGCTGTCGGGCGATCATGCCATAAAGGACGAGTACCACGCTGGGAGGGACCATGATGCCCAGGGAACTGCCTCCCTGGACCACGCCGGTGATCATCACCTTGTCATAATTGCGTTTGAGCATTTCCGGCAGGGCAATGCTGGCGCCGATCGCCATGCCGGCGACACTCAGGCCGTTCATGGCGGCAATTGCAATCATCAGTCCCATGGTTCCGATGGCCAACCCTCCATTGACGGGACCCATCCAGACATGGAACATGCGGTAGAGATCATCTGCAATACCCGCCTCGGAAAACATATACCCCATAAAAATGAACATCGGCAAAGTCAGCAGTGCATACCAGTTCATCAAAACAAAAGCTGCGTGAAACGGCATTTCTGAAGCACCCTTGCCCCACAGAACAAGAGCGAAAAGCGTGGCCACCGCTCCCAGCGCGGCAAAGATGCGCTGTCCGGTAAGAAGCATCGCGATCATGGAGGCAAACATCAGCAGGGCGATAAGTTGATAGCTCATATTATAGCTCCTCCCCTCTGGCCTTTGCCAGGTCCTTGAAAAAAGTGGCAAAGGCCTGCAGTAGCATCAGCGCAATTCCGATGACCATAATCACTTTGATGGGCGCCATCGGCGGCCCCCAGGGGGTATAATTTTTTTGTCCGTATTGTAACGCATATTGAAGGCCGGAAATACCGCCGACGAGAAGAAATACCACGTAAAAGATCAGGAAGGGCGCGGTGATCAGATCGGCGATCGCCTGCCCCCTTGCCGACCACCGGCCATACAGAAGATCCATGCGCACATGGCCTTTGAGGATCACAGAGTAGCCGCCGCCCAGCAAATAATAAGCGGCCATCAGGAATTCGATTATTTCCACAACCCATATATGGGGCTTGGAAAAAACGGTCCTCGATATGGATTCAAACACGAGAATCCCCGTCATGACCAGAACGATATACATTGAAAATTCTCCGACCGTCCGATTCACGGCGTCAATACCTCGCACGTAGGCTTTGATCGCTTTCGGCATGTTAACCCCTTTCGTTGCGCTTGCTAAATCTGAATAAACCCTGCCGCCATCCAGAAAAAACAGAAAAAGTCGTCTCGGAGGCACCGGCTGAAATAAGGCATCGTTTTTCAAAAAATCGTTTGGTAATAAATCGATCTGCCTGGGCTTGAAAGAAAGCTTTTAGGGGTCGCCTTCCCCGGCTGGCTCTACTGTAAAGACAGGGAGGGCGACCCCTATTTGGTTTTAAACTTGTGCTGCCCGATCCATTAATATCGGTAAGGAGGACCGGCTTTTTCCATGGTCTGATTGTATTCCTTCAGTATTTTTACCACCTTCGCGCAGCGGGGACTCTTTTTGGCGACCTCATCCCAGTATTTATGGGCCGCATCTTCCACCTGCTTCCACTCTTCTGCAGGGATAGAGGTCAGCTTGAGTTTGCCGCCCTTGGTGCGGTAATGGGCTTCCCCCCACCAGTACCAGTATTGTCTGTGGTAATGCGAGGTGTCGATGCACATCCGGAACAGGGTCTTCAGGTGGTCGGGCAGCGCATTCCATGAGTCGGTGTGGACAAAATAAGAACCGATCCAGGCACCTGAGATGGGATTGGTCAGGTAATATTTGGTGACATCGGCCCAGCCGACCGTGTAGTCCTCGGTGATACCGGACCAGGAAACGCCGTCCAGTTCATTGGTTTGCAGGGCCATTTGAACATCCTCATAGGGAAGTGACATCGGGATGACTCCAAATTGCTGCATGAACTTGCCCCCGGTGGGGAACATGTAAACTCTCAGGCCCTTGAGGTCTTTAAGGTGTCGAATCGGCTTGGTGGTGGCAAAATTGCATGGATCCCAGCTTCCCGCACTCAACCAGGTGACCCCTTTGACCTCGGCGTATGCCTCCTCCCAGATTTTATTGAGCCCATAATCGTTGAACAGTGTGGGAACGTCCAGGGAGTAACGTAATGCCAGCGGGAAATAAGCGGCAAATATGGCCACATCCACCGGCGCTGCAATGGAGTCATCATCGCTTTGGACCGCATCGACGGTCCCTTTCTGGACGGCTCTGAACAGCTCGCCCTGGGGCACCAGCTCATCGGCCGTGTACAGGTCAATGTGCATTTCTCCATTGGCTGCCTTATTAAACGCTTCTATTGACGGTTTAATGACTTCCTGGGCCAGCGCCGCCCCGGCATAGGTCTGCAACCTCCATTTGATGGTTGTTTTCTTGGCGGCATGCACAAAGGGTGCATTTACCGCGGTGGCTGCCACTGCAGCAGCACCGACTCCTGCCTTTTTAATAAAATCGCGTCTTTTCATTTTACCGGGCTCCTTTCATAGGTTTGGGTTAACGTTCAACCGGATTGGCAATGGCATAACGGCAAATAGTATTTCGAAAAGGCGTCAACGCCTTGGGTGATCATCCATAATTTTATGCATTACAGCAGGTTGCCCCGGTTTTAGGTGTTGTGGCAGACTACCTGTCTATACAATTCGTTTGATAAAAAAATATTTTTTCTCCCCTCCTGAAAAAATAGGATTTGCTTTTTCGGTTTTAGTGGGAAAATTCATCCAACTTTTCATCCACCCATCCCCCGGCAGGAATTGATTAGCCCCTTGATGTGATAAACTGGGCCTCGTCCTTGTATCTCTCTATATCCAATATTTAGGTGCTGTCAAGTTATTTTTAAAAGCAACTTGTGATCTGAAATCAAGGGGCCCTGGCGATATGTCCCGGCAGGTTCGGCAACTGACAAATATGGAAAAATAATTACAGCGCAACTTCATCAACAAAAAAAAAGAATTGACTTGATGTATTCTCCCGATATATTTTCCCGGGCGAAATAAATGACATTGCGCATAAGCTGACAATACCACTAAAAAGGGAAACGAACGTATGAGCACGCCAACACGCCTTTTAGATCAGGAGCTTACTCCCCAAACCTGTTATGAACTTTTACCGGAATGGAAGGGCATCGATATCCGTATCACCCAGTTAAGCGGCGGGATCACCAATAAACTATACCGGGTTCAGTCGGACAAAGGTGATTATACCGTTCGAATCTATGGCGATAAAACCGATCTTTTCATCAACCGTGACCATGAGGCCCAAACCATTCGGGAAATGTCAAAAATCGGCGTATGTTCCAGTATTATCAAGTATCTTCCTGAAAAAGGCGTTACCATCGTCGAATTTATTGATGATTGCATTGTGTTAACCAATGATCACTTCCTGGATTCATCCCTTTACCCGAAAATTGCCGGCACGATTCGAAAAATCCACACCAGTGGGGTGCGCCTGCCAAGAATATTCAATCCCCTGGTGGAAGTAATGCGCATGTCGGCCATCCTCAACCGGCTCAATGCAGATTATCCAGAGTTTGAAATTGCGGGGACCATTGACAGACTCATCAAACTGTCGAGCATTATTAATATCCCTGAATCAGAATACACTGCCTGCCACAATGATCTGTTGGCGGATAATTTCATCCTTATCAATGAAGATGCTTTGCATAAATATGATGCCCCCATGTATATCATTGATTGGGAGTATGCCGGAATGGCCCCCATGTATTATGACATTGCAGACATGTTTCAGGAAATCCTTGTCCCGCGGGAAGCGGAAAAACAGATCGTTGCCGCCTATTGTGAAAACCAGAATTTTGATCACGTGCTCTATCATATTGATTTATTTAAGCCATTTCCTGATATCTACTGGTTTTTGTGGAGTCTGATTCAGCTCAATATTTCAAAAATTGAGTTTGATTATTACAGCTACGGCAAGACCAAATATGAAAATGCCATCGCGAACCTGAAATTTCTAAACAAAGAATACGGGATTCCGGTTTAATCCGATCTTTCCCCCCAAAAAAAATGACCCGAAATGAAAATTTTGCTTGCAATCCTGATTTTAATAGATGTATATACATCTAACCCAATAGACAGTCTTGAAAATTTTTTCAGTGCTTTTCTTTATTGCCGATTTCAAGACACGTCATAAACTCCGAACTTTTTTTTGTGGTTTTAATTTCAGTCTTGATCTATAGCAAAGGAGGCAATCCGTTGAAAATTGTCGATACCGCCAATCCGATTCCCAAATATCTCCAGATAACTGCCTGGCTCAGGGAATTGATCCAGACCGGTCGGTATAAACCGGGTGAGAAACTGCCTTCGGAGGTAGAACTTGCCAAACTTTGCGGGGTGAACCGCAACACCCTGCGGCAGGCGATTTCTGAACTGGTCGCCATGGGGCTGGTCAGGAAGGTAAAGGGAACCGGAACATTTGTGGCCGCCGCGGCCCCCGTGGAACTGCGGCACAAGCTGGAACATATTCTAAGTTTTGCCGATTTGATGCGTGACAGCGGAATCAGGGAAGAAACCCGGATCCTTGAAAAGAGCGTCGAGACGGCTGACGAAAAGGTGGCCGGGGCGCTGTTTCTGGATTTAGGCCAACGGGTGGTGGCTGTGCGGCGTGTGAGAGCCGGCGACGGGATCCCTTACATCTATGAAGAAAGTTATCTGCCCTATGACCGTTTTAAAGCAATTCTGGATATGGATTTAACCGGCTCCATGTACCGCCTTTATTCCGAGCATTTCCATGTTGTTCTGGCTCGCTGCAAACAGACCATCAGTGCGGTGAACCTGGATGAAAAAATTGCCGGTATACTCGAGCTACCGGAAAATGCAGCGGGGATTTTTATGGAAAATGTCACCTTCGATGAAAACAGCCTGCCCGTTGAAGTGCTGCATACCTATCACCGGGGCGACAAATACAAGCTTGAGATCGAGCTGGGGGGCTATCACCACAGTCCGGATAAAATCGTACACCTTACCGCCAGGTAGGATCGTGTATTTTCAACCAGGTATCGAAATTTCCAGACGTCGTTTACCATAACATTCACTTTGCAGGAGGTAGGAAAATGGAAGAACGCAATTTTTTTGAAAGATTGGCCGACATCAGCCCGGGCATGGAAATCTGGTGGGATTCGTCACCGGTGATTTTTGCAAACTGGTGCAAAAAAATGCTTAAAAAAGCCCAACCCGGTGACCGGGAATTGCTCCAGCAGCAGTTCGACCGGATGTATAACCCGCAGGATCCGGC
>JAOZPY010000176.1:5878-6176 GCA_029932495.1 Desulfobacterales bacterium | reverse complement strand
TGGATGATGCAACGCTGACCGTTGAAATCGCTGACAAGGTTCGAGTGAAAGTCGCCCGCGGCAACGTATCCGCCCTGGCTCAACCGGCAGCCCAGCCAACATCGGAAAAAAAATAACCGGCTTATCCGGTGTCATTAAAAAACATCGTGTACCGTTTGAGGCCCCATCTTATTTGGCCCGCCCGGAGGCCGAGCCGACAGTTTAGGCATGGCTGCCCGGCCACTTTGCCATCCGCCCTGCTGGCAATTTTTAATTTTTTCCAGTATGACGGCAGCGTTCTTAAAGCCTGGAGGCAACA
>JAOZPY010000176.1:0-5868 GCA_029932495.1 Desulfobacterales bacterium | reverse complement strand
CGGACCATCGCACAGGTGAAAACAATATGCAGCCGGGATGGAAAATTCGACTTTTTGCAAACCCGCCAAGGCGTGCCTTGTGCGTTTAACCGTTCACCAGTAAGAGGAAAAGATCATTGAAAAACATTTCTTGGAAAATGGTCGTCGTCGTGGGGGTGCTGCTGGCTTCAGTTATCTACCTGCTTCCGACCGTCAAACCGGACCTGTGGCCTCACAAACAGATTAATCTCGGCCTTGACCTGCAGGGCGGCATGCATCTGGCTCTGGAAGTGGAAACCGACAAAGCCGTGGAAAGCACTGTTGAACGCATTGCCCAGGAAATCCGTGAGCAGCTCAAGAAAAAAAGAATCCGCCAGGTTGTTGTGGAGCGTGTTCAGGGCACCCTCCTATCGATTAGAATCAACAACGAAGACAAAATTGAGCAGGTCAAAAAGCTGCTTGATGACGAGTTCAGGGATTTGCGTCTGCTTTCGCAATCCCGTGCCGACGGTACCGACACCATCATGTTGGACCTGCCGGACAAAAACCGTGCACATATTAAAAAAATGGCGGTCGACCAGGCACTTGAAACCATCCGCAACCGCATTGACCAGTTTGGCGTGTCCGAACCGGACATCCGCCGTCAGGGACAAAATAGGATTCTAATCCAGTTGCCGGGCATTCGTGACACGGAACGAGCCAAAGACCTGATCGGAAAAACCGCCCTGCTGGAGTTTAAACTGGTGGATGACACCCATTCTTTGCAGGCAGCTCTGAAAGGCGACATTCCGCCGGGACGGGAAATCCTTTACGAAATAGACGAAAACCCGCAAACCCACCGCACGACCCACACGCCGTTTCTGATCAAAAAACGTACCCTGCTGACGGGAGCCTACCTGACGGATGCACGCGTGCAAATCGACTCGCGTTTCAACGAACCGTATGTTTCCATCACTTTTGACAAAAAGGGAGCGCGCATCTTTGAACGCATCACGGGGGAAAACGTAAACAAGCGTCTGGCCATCGTGCTGGACAATAACGTCTATTCAGCGCCTGTGATCCAAGAAAAAATTGCCGGCGGCCAGGCCCGGATTACGGGAAATTTTACCACTGAAGAGGCACGTGATCTGGCCATCGTACTGCGTGCCGGTGCCCTGCCCGCACCGGTAAAGATTCTGGAAGAACGCACGGTAGGGCCTTCTCTGGGGGCCGACTCCATCCGCAAGGGGTTGATTTCCATGATGATCGGCGGAATTGTGGTGGTTCTTTTCATGATGATTTATTACAAAATCTCAGGACTGATTGCCGATGTCGCCCTGGCGCTGAACATCGTACTGATTGGTGCCGGACTGGCCGCTTTTCAGGCCACCCTCACCCTGCCCGGTATGGCCGGCATCATTTTGACCATCGGTATGGCCGTGGATGCCAATGTCATCATTTTTGAACGTATCCGAGAGGAAATCGCGGTGGGTCGAACACCTCGGGCTGCAGTGGCCGCGGGATTCGAGCGTGCCACCCTGACCATCCTGGATGCCAACGTAACCACCCTTATCGCAGCGGTAGTGCTGTTTCAGTTCGGCACCGGACCGGTCAAGGGGTTTGCGGTTACCTTGAGTCTGGGCGTTATCGCCAGCATGTTTACGGCACTTATTCTTTCACGACTGGTTTTTGATTTCCTGCTCCAAAAGCGAAAAGCAAAAAGCCTGAGCATTTAAAGCGCATCTGCAGAACAAAAATAAAGAGGAACCTGAATGCAATTTATCAAACCGGACATCAACATCAATTTTATCGGCCGCAAAAAAATCGCTTTCATTGTATCACTGGCGATGATCATTATCAGTATCGCTTCGCTGATCCTGCACGGAGGCCCCCGTTACGGAATCGACTTTGCCGGCGGCACCCTGGTCCAGATCAAATTTCAAAAACCGGTTGACGTCAACAGTATCAAAAGCGGCTTGAAAACCATCGGTCTGGGAAATTCTTCGGTGCAGCAGTTCGGCGATCACCAGGCCAATGAATACCTGATTCGCACCGACAGCTCGGTTATCACCGCTGAAGGGTTTTCCGCAAAAATTAAAAAGGCCCTGACTGCAAAAACCGGTGCAGAGGTGGAATTGCGCAGAATAGAGATGGTCGGCCCCCAGGTCGGCAAAGATTTGCGGGAAAAGGCCCTGTTTGCCATGTTTTACGCCCTGCTTTTCATTACTATTTACATATCCGGGCGTTTCGAACTCAAATGGATCTTGAGCGCCGTGATGGCCGTGGCGTTGATTGGTGCGGTTTATGTTTTCCAACTGTTTGACGTCAGCATCCCCTTTTTGATCGGTGCCGCCCTGATTGTCAGCCTGATATTGTTCTGGTTTCTCGAACTTAAATATGCCATGGGAGCCATTGTTGCCCTGATCCATGATGTCACCATCACCGTGGGGCTATTTTCCATCTTCGATAAGGAATTCACCCTGCCGATTATCGCTGCTTTGCTGACCATCATTGGTTATTCGCTGAACGATACCATTATCGTCTTTGACCGAATCCGTGAAAACCTCAGGCGCTATCATAAAAAGCCCCTGGAGGTCATCTTAAACCGTAGCATCAATGAAACGCTCAGCCGCACCATATTGACTTCGCTGACCACCCTTTTTGTGGTGGCCGCCCTTTTTGTTCTGGGGGGCGGAATTATCCATGATTTTGCATTCGCTCTGCTTGTGGGGGTGGCTGTCGGGACCTATTCTTCCATTTTTATCGCCAGCCCGATACTGATGGCCTGGCAGGGTCACCAACGCAAAAAATAAGACTCTCCGCCAAACCTGTGCTATGGATGACATTTTACCTTGGTTCCATCTTAAAAGCGTTCCGGGAGTCGGCAACCATCTGTCCAAACGCCTGATTAAACGCTTTGATTCGCCGCAAAATGTTTTCCGATCCTCCGAAAAAGAATTACTGGCGGTGGAAGGCATGACTGCGGGTCGCGTTGCAGCCATCAAACGCCACAAAATTTCAGACCGGGTAAAAGCTGAACGAGAGCGCTTGGCCGACAGCCGTTTTCACCTTGTCACCTTGACAGATCCGGCTTACCCGCAGCTATTGCGCCAGATTCCGGATCCCCCGCTGTTTCTTTACGTATATGGTGAATTGGACGACGGGGTCGAAAAAATCGCCGTGGTGGGATCGCGCAATGCAACCGACTATGGACTGCATGCCGCCGCCGACCTGAGTGCCGACCTGACAATTTTGGGGTTGGCTATTGTCAGTGGCATGGCAATCGGCATTGACACGGCTGCCCATGAGGGAGCCTTGAGGGCTGCTGGAAAAACCATTGCGGTTCTGGGCAGCGGTCTTAACCGGATTTACCCGCCCAGAAATAGAAAACTCTTTGACCGGATTGCCGAAAATGGGGCGGTGGTTTCCGAATTTGCCTTGAACAGCGAACCCGAAGCCGGCCATTTCCCAATGCGCAACCGGATCATCAGCGGCATGTGTCTGGGAACAGTGGTGGTGGAGGCAGCACGCAAAAGCGGATCCCTGATTACAGCACGGCTGGCCGCTGAGCAAAACCGTGAGGTTTTTGCGGTTCCAGGAAGCGTTCATTCCTTTAAAAGCGTCGGCACCCACACGCTTATCAAGCAGGGGGCCAAGTTGGTGGAAAACGCCCAGGACATCCTGGAAGAACTGCCACTGCTGCCACAGCCAACGGCCCATGTGCAAAACTGTGGCTCCAACGACTGCAGCAAAACGCTTCCGGCGCTGGATGCGGATGAAACCCGGGTGTACGGAGCGCTGGGACCTTATGGGGTGCACATTGATGAGCTGGCTCGCAAGCTTTCTCTATCGCCGGCAAGGATTTCCAGCTTGCTGCTGCAACTGGAACTCAAAGGCCTGGTGATTCAATCGCCGGGAAAATTTTTCAGTATATCCGAGCGCTAACCAGGAACCGTTCTGGTTGCAAATGACCTCAACGTTGCATTAAGGTTGACATTTGATAATTAGCAGCTATTTTTTCAAACTCACACCTTCTTTTTTGACCGACCCGGATGTCGATGCCGGCAAGTCAAGCTTATCAAAGGTATGAGCAGGGGGCGGCACCTACCATTTTATCCCTGACGGTATGAGACGATGTCGCAGCAGCGTGTTTGTTGTTTGCAAGGGCCGCCAGTTATCCGCTAAATTTGAACTGGGAAATTTCTATACGAACAGTTACCCGAAGAAAGGCACAAGCGTGAGCAAACCATTAGTGGTAGTCGAATCACCCACGAAAGTCAGAACCATCAAAAAATATCTTGGAAACGGGTATAATGTTGCCGCCACCGTGGGGCACATCAAGGATCTTCCGACCAAAGAGATGGGTATTGACGTAGAAAATGGATTTAAACCCGAATACAAATCCATTCCGGGAAAGCAGAAAATCATCCGGGGACTGAAACAGGCTGCCGGTGATGCCGCTGATATTTACCTGGCCCCGGACCCGGACCGCGAGGGAGAAGCCATTGCCTTCCACACCGCCGAAGTACTGAAAAAAAAGGGGCGCCATTTTTATCGGGTGCTTTTCCACGAATTGACCAAAGATTCGATCCGCAAGGCCATGGCCGCTCCGCAAGACCTCGATCGCAGCAAGTACGAAGCTCAACAGGCACGACGCATTCTCGACCGTCTGGTGGGCTACCAGGTTTCCCCATTGTTGTGGCGCAAAGTAAAAGGCGGATTAAGCGCCGGTCGTGTTCAGTCCGTGGCCCTGAGAATTATCTGCGAAAGGGAACGGGCGATCCAGGCTTTTGTTCCCGAGGAATACTGGTCTGTAACCGCTCACCTTCAGAGTGAAACGCCACCACCTTTTACAGCAAAACTTGTCAAGAAAGACGGAAAAAAAATCACCATTTCCGACGAGAAATCGGTTTCCCGGATTTTAAAAGAACTGCAGGCGGAAAAATTTGTCGTTGACAAAGTTCAAAAAAAAACGACCCGCAAAAACCCGCTGCCGCCCTTTACCACCAGCAAGCTGCAGCAGGAAGCCATCCGCAAGCTGAGATTTACCGCCCGCAAGACGATGATAATCGCCCAGCAGTTGTATGAAGGCATTGAGCTGAAGCCCGGTGAACCCGTCGGGCTGATCACTTACATGCGCACCGATTCCACCCGCATTGCCGCTGAAGCCGCCGCTGAGGCCCGCCAGTTGGTCCTGGAGAGTTTCGGCAAATCGTACGCTCTGGGAAAACCCCGGTTTTTCAAAAACAAAAAGAAGGTCCAGGATGCCCATGAGGCCATCCGTCCCACATCGGTTTTTAACACTCCGGATCAGATCAAATCCCATCTTACCGATGACCAGCTGGCCCTGTACAGACTGATCTGGAAACGCTTTGTCGCCTCCCAGATGGCCCAGGCCCTGATCAACCAGGTTTCTATATCGGTTGCTGCCGGCGCATACCTGTTTACCGCCAGTGGATCTTCGGTAAAATTTCCCGGCTTTATGGCACTTTACATGTCTGTGGACGATGAGCTCGCCAGTCAATCCGAAAAAGAAAAACCCAAATTGCCCGACCTTTCAAAAGAGACTGTTTTAAAGCTTGATCGCCTTGATCCCAAACAGCATTTTACCATGCCACCGCCGAGATTCTCTGAGGCCTCTCTTGTCAAGGAGCTTGAAGAAAACGGCATCGGCCGGCCCAGCACCTATGCGACGATCCTTTCCACGATCCGGGGAAAGGGTTACGTGGAATTGATCAAGGGGTATTTTCGGCCCAGTGAGCTGGGATTTATTGTCAATGATCTGCTAGTGGCAAATTTTCCCGATATTTTTGATGTTGAATTCACTGCCAGGATGGAAGAAAACCTCGACCGCGTCGAGTCCCGCAAAGCCAGATCCGAGCAAGTACTATCCCGCTTTTACCGGGCTTT
>JAOZPY010000175.1 GCA_029932495.1 Desulfobacterales bacterium | reverse complement strand
GCGACGAGTTCTTGAAATTTAGCCCACCGATCCGCTGGCGCCCCAAATGGACACAGAAAGCGAAATCAAAATGCATATTGCGCGGGCGGACCGCAACTTATTGAGAAGTTCCTAAATGGCAAACTTGGAGGGAAATTCATTACTGTCTGATTATGCGGCCACCAGGGAATCCTTCAGCAGTTGTGGGGACGGCTGATTGAAACCGTAGATATTTTCCAGAAAAGACAGGCAGTCATCACAAAAATCCATTCCGCGGCCATCGACAACAACCTTCACATATCCGCGATAACCGAATTTGTTGATTTCTCCCCGGCTCATGGGGCACAGCCGCCCGCCGCGGGCCGATTGATAGGAGGCATGATCAATCAGGCCGAAGTTATGGCCGACTTCATGAAGCGCGACTTTCAGTGTCCTGTCGACAAAAAGATCGTACTGCCTGTCAGAAGTCATCTGGCGGGGAGCCAGTTTTTTGGTGGACACCACGGCCACGTCATTTCGGGGATTTTTGCCCCCCAGAATTGAATTATAAAACTCGTCTTCGTCTTCTGTTTTTAAATCGGCATCGGTAATTCCCAGGACATGTCCCTCGTATTGTTCGTCAAGAATCATGGTCAAAAGCTGCGCATCAATGCTGTCCACCACAGGAGAATCATAATGCGACAGGTTAATTTCCCTGATGATGCCGCGAAAAGCGTTTAAAATACCGGCACCGATCTTTTGCAGGCTGCTGTATGTAATATAGCTGCCGATACGGACGATATTCAGTCTGGATAAATTATTAAGCATTTTTCTCAACCCGATCCAAGCCCAAACATGATATTTAGTTTCCAATATTTATTTTATCAGTATTTTCAGCCAAGGGCAACTTTTCCATTCATTATTGTACGGTCCCGTAAAACGTCATTTTCGATTAGAAGTTATCGTATCAGGGGACAAAATCGGCGCCCAGCTGCTCCAGCATCAAGGCGTATGCCTGCTGAGCCCTTTCAAAACTACTGATGCGAAAAAACTCATCCGGAGCATGAATATTTTCATCTTCCAGCCCGAAAGCAAAGCTTACCATGTGCGTTTTCAAAATTTTTAAGAACAGGCCGCTGACCGGGATGGTGCCGCCCTCGCGGACCACATAGGGCGCTTTCCCGTAAATTTTTTTAAGCACCGCCCCGGCAGCCCGGTTGCCCGGATGATCCCGCGAAATTAAGAAAGGATCAGCAGCGCCGGGCAATTGCTGAAATACTGCCGCAACCCCGTCCGGTGCATGTTGAGCGACATGGGCCCGGATCGCCTCCACGATTTTAGCAGGCTGTTGATCGGGCACCAACCGGCAGGTAAGCTTGGCGTGGGCTGTAGCGGGAATGACGGTTTTGATGCCTTCACCCTGAAAGCCGCCCCACAACCCGTTGACTTCCAGGGTAGGGCGTGTCCAGGCACGCTCATAGGTAGAGTAGCCGGGCTCCCCAAACAGCTGCCGAACACCAAGCTCACGGATATAGCCGGCCGGGTCAAAGGGAATTTCAGAGATTTGCGCCCGCTCGGCATCTGAAAGCGTGCGGACGTCATCGTAAAAACCGTCCACCAGGACACGCCCCTGTTTATCATGCATGCCGGCAATCAGCTCTGCCAGGGCATGCAGAGGATTTTTAAATGTGCCGCCGTAAGTGCCGGAATGCACATCGCGCTCGGCGCCCTGCAAATCGATCTGCATGGCACAAAGGCCTCGACGGCCGACGACCAGAGCGGGTTGATCTTCACCCCACTGCCCGCCGTCAGCGCTAAGCACCAGGTCACAGGCCAGTAAATCCCGGTGGGCGGCAATAAACTCCGGCAGCTGGGGGCTGCCGATTTCCTCCTGGCCTTCGAAAAAAAATTTGATATTGACCGGCAGCTTATCCCGGGTGTCCAGCAAGGCCTCAAAAGCCAGAATCGGGGCCAGCATATTGCCCTTGTCGTCAGAAGCGCCCCGGGCATAAATGCGGCCCCGGGTGACAACCGGTTCAAAGGGCGGTGCCGACCACAGCGACAGTGGATCCACCGGCTGGACATCGAAGTGGCCGTATATCAGGACGGTGGGTGCCCCGTCGGCATGCAGCCACTGGCCATAAACCACCGGATGACCGTTATTTCCCGTGGGCAGCACCTGGACCTGATCTGCACCCGCCTTTTCCAGCCGTCCGGCTACCCACCGGGCGGCCCGCCTGACATCATCGTCGTGTTCCGGCAAACTGGAGATGCTGGGAATACGGAGAAACTCCAGGAGTTCTTCAAGATAGCGTGAAGCATTGTTTTCTAAATGATCTTTCCAGACAGTCATGGACAATTCCTCCTTGGATTGCCAGGGTCAATGGATTTGAGCGTCTGCCACGATGTCGACATCGTTTTTAACCTGCAAACCTCATTACTTTCAGCATTTATTGGCATTATCATTATTCAAAGTCAAGCCTCTGATTCTGCCCGGATGACCCCTGGATCTATATAAAATTTAAAGAAATTTCATCCCGCTTGACCTTTGGCATATATTTTGAGATAAGAGTAGGTTGAATTGGAATTAATCTTTTTGGCGATCCAACCTCCCCGGCCTGAAGATAATCTCCTGCAAGCATAACAGCAGCGTTTGGTTGGCAGCTCCTTTTCGGTATTTTCCCTCTTTGATCCCAGATGAACCAACTGCAGCCAGCATGACAGGAACCCGCCGGGAGGATCTGCAAGAAAACGTGTAAAGCGAATCATTTTTTTAACAATCTGCTCGCAAGCACCCGAATGCTTCAAGTAAGCGAGACTCCGGAGATTTAATGACCCATGGGCTGGAAAAAATTCTTTATTGCCGCGGTCGTGCTGCTGACCATGCTGATTGCGGCCTTTTATTCGTTGCTCGCCTTTTACGACTTCAACAGGCTAAAACCCCTGATCACGCGTACAGTCACCAATGCCATCGGCCGCGAACTGACACTGGCCGGCAATATCGTCATCAAAACCGGGATTCGCCCCACCCTGGTGGTTGAAGATGTCGGTCTGCAAAACGCCCCCTGGGGTTCAAAACCGTCACTGATCCACGTCAAGCGCATGGAGATTCAACTCGCCTTTTTGCCGCTGATTATCGGGAAATTGGACTTTTTGCACCTGGTGCTCGTCGAACCGGAGGTTCTGGTGGAATTTAACCGGTCCGGTACATGCAACTTCATCTTTGACGATAGCAGCGCTGGCACCGAACCGGAGTCCACGGAAATCCCCCCCCCGCCCCTGATATTCAGCCGGGTTCAAATTGAAAACGGCCGCTTTTTCTACAACGACATGCAGGAAAATATCAAATTCTCCATTGCCATTGACCGTCTGGAGGCGCAAATTCCCGGGTTTGCAAAATCAATGCGCCTGGATTTTAAAGGGGCCTTCAATGACATCCCTTTCACCCTGAAGGGGACCGCCGGACCGATATGGGCATGGGTGGAGCCGGGATATCCATTGCCGGCTGATCTGGTGGTGACCGCCGGCGGGGCCACTGCGTCCATCAATGGCGAGATGGGAGATCCTTATAACTTAAAAAAACTGGCGTTTGCCGTTACGGCCAAGGGGCCGTCAGTCGCTGATATTGCCAGGCTGGTCGGACTGGATGCTGTGCCCGAACTGGGTGCTTTCAAATTTAAAAGCAATGTTACCGATCCCGCCGGAAAACTGGCGCTCGAAGGGCTGGATCTTGGTATTGGATCCAAGCAAAAGATCGCCATCTCCCTGACCGGCTCGGTCCGCAACCTTTTGGCTTTGCATGGGATCGATCTTCATTTTACGCTCAGCGGGAACAATGCCGCCAGCCTGGTGGAATTCCAATCCCCGCCACCCCTGCGCCAAGCCTTTCACATCACCGGCAACTTGTCGGATCCCAAGGCCGACATGTATTCCGTGCGTGACCTCGCCATCGCTCTGGGAGCGGATGAAATCAACGGCCGGGTGGACCTGCGCCTGACAAACGCCGTCCAGCGTTTAACGGCCAAGCTGGCTTCGAAACATTTTGTGCTGGGCCCGCTCAAACTGACAGCCAGCCTCACCGGCCCAGTCGATAAACTGGCCCTGCAAAAACTGGATTTACAAATCGGCAGCGAAAAAATAGCCCGGGTAAACCTAAACGGTGCGGTCAAGGATCTCATTGGCCTGCAGGGCGCCAACCTTAATTTCAGTGTCCGCAGCCGGGATGTGGCCAGGCTAAAAAAAATCACCGGACAGTCCCTGCCGGTACGCGGGTTTTTCAGCGCCGCGGGAAAAGTCCTCATCCCGGTCCACAACCAGTTTAAAATTCCCAATCTACAGGTTGTTGCTGGAAAAAATCGGATCGACGGGTCGGTAAAACTGGATCTTAGCGGCAAGAAACCCCGCCTCAGCACCGTGCTTTCAACCCAGAATCTGAACCTGCAGCCGGTATTGATCCCCGGGCTTGCAAAGCAGCAATGGGTCAAGCCCGTCGGCGCCATCGGCCCCATCAAACTGGCCGTTAATCTGTCAGGCTTTGCCGATCAACTCGCTGTTCAAAAGGTAGACCTGCAGGCCGGGACCCGTGACACGGCTGTCTTGAAAATGATAGGGGCCGTCGAAAACCTGTCGGCCTTGCGCGGGTTTACCCTTAAACTTTCCCTCGCGGGCAACGATCTCGCCCGGTTAAAGCAAATCACCGGCCAGCCCTTTTTTCTGGTCCCGATCCTCCCCCTTTCCGGGACTTATGCGCTGTCGGCCGACTTCAAGGGATCGTCGGTAAAAAAATTCAAAGCCGACAACCTGAAAATCGTTCTCGGGAAAAATGAGATGAACGGTTGGGTCGATGTTGACCTCAAAATTCCCTCTCCACAAATTACGGCCCAAATTTCCGCGGATCACTTCAACCTGCGCTCGCTCCACTTCTCTGGTGAGTCGGCCATGCAGCCGCTAACCCAGATAAAAGACCTGGGGCCACTTGATCTGAAATCGAAAGTGATCATCTTGGCCGATCACAGCGCGCTTAAGCAGCTGGACCTTAAGGTCGGCAACGACCGACTGGCTGCCGTCCAGGTCAAGGGAGCCATCCAGAACCTGGCCCGGCAGCAGGGGCTTGACCTGACCTTTAAAATCCATGGCAGCCAGGTGGCCAACCTGGAAAAAATCAGCGGTCGCCCCCTGCCCCTCAAGGGCGCCTATACTCTGTCCGGCAAGCTGACGGACCCGGCCGTCAAACACTACCGGGTGAGCGATCTGACACTTAAACTGGGGGAAAACAACCTGTCCGGCCGGCTGGATCTTAACCTGACCGCCGGGCAACAAAAATTAAGCGCCCAATTGTCGGCACCCAAATTTAACCTCCAACCGGTAACTCTGGCCGCCCTCAAGCCGCTGGCCGGCGTCACGGACCTGGGACCGCTGAAACTGACTGCCGATCTCACCGATTCCGGCGACAAAATTGCCCTTGAAAACCTGGATTTTCAGCTGGGAACTCCGCAGCGGGCCGCCATGACCCTCAAGGGCACAATCGCCGATCTGACTGACCTGAAAGGAGTTCAGCTCGAATTTTCCTTGCGGGGCGACAATTTTGCCGCACTGAAAAAAATGGGAGGCCCGGATCTGCCGCTGAAAGGGCCATTTTATATGATCGGCCAGTTTACAAATCCGCAACCTGGAATTTATAAAATCCCGGCGCTGACCCTCAAGGTGGGGCCGGACGATATCAAGGGGTCACTGGAGTTGAATGCCACCGGCCTGCGTCCGCGGGTGATTGCGGATCTTTCATCGCAAAAACTTGATCTGCGGCCGGTTTTGAAAACCGGCGGCGGCAAAACAGAAAAAACAGCTGAAAAAAGCGACAAGGTTTTTTCTGCCGAGCCGTTTGACCTGCAGAAGCTGAAACTTGCCGATGTCGATCTAAAAATCAACGGCCGGAAGGTGCTGCTGCCCCACCTGGCGATGGATGATGTGACCATCGACTTGAAACTCGAAAACGGCAACCTGACCGTCAAGCCGATAAACATGAAGGTCGGCGAAGGAAATGCCGGTGGCTGGTTGACATTGCAGACCCGGCAGAAGGCCGCGGCCATCGACATGGAGCTCAAAGCCGACAAGGTGGACCTCGGGGCGATGTTCAATGAACTGGGCGCGCGCAAGATGTTATCGGGCAAACTGGATGCCGAGCTCAACCTGTCCGGCCGCGGCAGTTCCATGGCTGCAATGATGGCAGGACTTAA
>JAOZPY010000174.1 GCA_029932495.1 Desulfobacterales bacterium | reverse complement strand
TTTTTTCACCGCGCACCTATTTCAACCCCGTTTTGGGCACACCTGATGCGGCGGCACTCAAAAGCATGTATCATGAAAGCGTATGCATGGATTTTCCGGAAGAAATTGCTGAAATTTTGCGGTCCGAATTTTAAAAACTGCTGATAGGTATCTTTTTCATCGTCCGGCTGGGGGCAAAATCGCGCTGCGAAGCCCACGGGGCAAACTGGAAAGGAGCAATTCATGTCCAACGATCTATCTGCCGACTATTCGGTCCTAGACCGACCCGAGGTGTCAGGGCTACTATTCCACCCCCGCCCGGAGCCGGCCGTTGCATCCCAGCGCCCTGACGCGGCAAGCGGTGATATGTCCACGGTGGATATCCTGATCCCGGTGGCAAAGGATGTCACAATTGGTGCCCGGTTTCACATGAGCCATCCATCCGGTGGCAACATCCTGTTTTTCCATGGCAATGGAGAAATTGTGGCGGATTATGATGACCTGGGCCCGATTTATAACCGGATGGGGATCAATTTTTTGGCAGTGGACTATCGCGGCTACGGCCGGTCCAGCGGGACTCCGACGGTCAGCGCCATGATGCAGGATTGTCATCGCATCCTTGATTTCGTCCGCGGCTGGCTGCAGGAACATAATTTCAACGGCCCACTGATTCTCATGGGACGCTCCCTGGGCAGCGCGTCGGTGCTGGAGCTTGCAGCCGCCCATGGGGCATCTATCAATGGGTTGATCGTGGAAAGCGGATTTGCCGATGCCGCCGCCTTGCTGAAACTGCTGGGTATCGATCCCGAGGCATTGGGGTTCAAGGAAGAAAAGGGATTCCGCAACATCGACAAAATCCGAAAATTTGACAAGCCCACCCTGATTATCCATGCTGAATTTGATCACATCATTCCATTTTCCGACGGCCGGGCCCTGTATGAAGCCTGTTCGTCAACGGAAAAATTCTTTTTGAAAATTCCCGGTGCCAATCACAACGATATTTTCATGCGCGGCCTGGAACCATACCTGGCAGCGGTAAAAAAATTGGTAACCACCCACCTCCCCATCCCGGGGAAAACCCGTATTTTCCCTTAAGTTTTCAGTCTCCTGGGTCGATAATAAAATCAACGACCATCTCGACCCCCAAGCGGAATAGCTCGAATTTTCGGCCATCGACCGAAAAGACAAAAGCATGTCAGCGCGTTGGCCGTTGAACTTGCAAGCGGGTGCGAAGCTGTGGGTTTGCATGGCAGGAATCAAACATTTGCCTCGTTTTTCATTCCGGCTCGTCCGGCTGCCATGGTGCGGGCAGCACCGAAATTTTTTCTGCCAGGCGCCGGAGTATGCACAGACACGGCCGGTATATCTACTAAAATCTGGAGAAAACGTTCAAAGATGATTGTTGTCCCAACGGAAAAAATTAAACCTGGATTGATTTTATCTGAAGCGGTGCGGGATATGAACGGCCGGCTGCTGTTGGCCCGGGGCCATGAAATCCAGGCTGAGCATATCCGCATCTTTAAGATGTGGGGCATTACCGATGTTACGGTTGAGGGGAACACCTGCAATGATGATCAACTTGAACCGGAAATAAACCTGGAGCTTATGGATGAGATTCGTAAAACCGTTGATGCCATTTTCAGCAATACAGATCCTGATCATCCGGCAATCAAAGAAATTCGCCGTTTGGCGGTTCAGTATCGATACAAGCATAACATCACCGATATTGCCGATGATATGCCCATTGAGGAATTTACGATCTCCCGCCATGAGCATAAGGTGGATTTAACAGCAAAATTGAAGAAAAAAAAGATTGTTTTGCCTGAAATTCCCTCCGTGGTGTTTGAACTCAACGAAGTGATTGCCAATCCCATGTCCTCGGCTGACAGCATCGCCCGGGTAGTAAACAGAAGCCCGAGTTTAACGGCACTGCTGTTAAAAATTGTAAATTCCTCATTTTATGGATTTCCATCTAAAATCAGCAGGGTCTCCCATGCCGTCACCCTGATCGGAACCCGTGAAATTTCAGCACTTGCCCTGGGAATCAGCATACTGTCTATATTTAAAAATATCCCCAAAGAAATCATAGACATGTATTCATTTCTCAAGCATAGCCTGGCATGTGGAATCGCCTCCCGGATCCTGGCAGCTCAGAGCAATTTTCCCCAGACTGAACAGTTGTTTGTATCTGGACTGCTGCATGACCTGGGCCGATTGATACTCTATATCTATTTCCCACAGGAATCGCGTAATGTTTTGAGCCGTGCCAGATCCGGCTGCCGTCTACTTTACGAGGAAGAAACGGATTATCTGGGATGCAATCATGCTGAGGTGGGTAAAATGCTGATGAAGCAATGGAAGCTGCCGCACATCCTGGAAAACAACGTCTGGTACCACCATCGACCTTCAAAGGCGCAACAGCCCATCCCGGCAGCGCTTGTACACTTGGCCGATATTATCGTCAACAGCCTTGGAATTGGCAGCAGCGGAGAAAAATTTGTCCCGCCGCTCGATCACAATGCCTGGGAAAATCTTGAGCTTTCCCCTAGCTGTTTTGAAAATGTGGTCGGGCAGGTGAGTCACCAGTTTGCATCCCTGGAATCCATATTACACGTCTAAGGATATGGTAAACCGCAAACTAAATATGGACCCTGAAAAGCTTCAGGCGCGCATCGAGTACCTGGAGGAAAGCCAGCGCCATACCCAGAATGCGCTGGAGCTTGCGCTGTCGCTGGGAGATTTCCAGAAAAACATCAATAAGGGTTATGGGCCGGAAACGATTTTAAAGGAAGCCGAAAAGAGAATCCAATACCTGATACCATTTGAAGCCAATGCGTTGTACCTGGTCGATGAGGAAAAATCCGATTTTGGCTTGACCGTATGCAACCCGGCTGGAAAGACCCGGTTTGTGGAAGATCAGGTGAGCTACATGATCGATAAGGGATTTTTTGCCTGGGCCATTCGTGAAAAACGCGGTTTGACCGTTGCGTCCCATGACCATTCCCGTCAACTCGTTCTGCACGTGATTGCCACTTATTCGCGGATTCGGGGAATGTTTGTCGGGCTTCTGCCGAACGAACGCAACATTTTGCCCGATAACTCCCTGACATTACTGTCCATCATCTTGCTCAACACCGCCAATGCACTTGAAAGCCTTGAATTCTATCGGATGCTGCGGCACCAGAACACCATGCTCGAAAAAAAGGTGGAAGAAAGAACCAAGGCCCTGGCACGCTCTGAAAGGCAGCTGCAACAGGTTATGAAGCTGCAGGCCATCGGCACCCTGGCCGGGGGAATTGCACATGATTTCAATAACATTCTGTTTCCGATTGTGGGATATACCGAGCTGACCATGGATGACCTGCCAGAAGACAGTCAGGCCCACCAGAACCTGGAAGAGGTCCTCAAGGCCACCAACCGGGCCAAGGAACTGGTCCAGCAAATTCTGACCTTCAGCCGGCAAAGCGGCAAGGAACGCAAACCCCTCAAAGTTCAATATCTCATCAAAGAAGTCCTCAAGCTGCTGCGGGCCACCATACCAACATCCATCGAAATCATCTCCCGGATCGACAAGAATTGCGGTGCAATCATGGGAGACCCGACCCAGATCCACCAGGTAATTATGAATTTATGCACCAATGCCTACCATGCCATGCAGGATATCGGGGGAAGACTCGAAGTCAGCCTGGAAGAAATTGATCTCAGTTACCAGGAAGCAACGGAACGGGTGGGGATGAAACACGGCAGGCACCTGCGCCTGACGGTCAAAGACAGCGGCCATGGCATGGAACCTGAAGTTCTGGAGCGCATATTTGAACCTTATTATACCACAAAAAAGCAGGGCAAAGGAACCGGTCTGGGGTTGTCGGTCATCCACGGCATCGTCAAAAACCACGGCGGCGACATCTCTGTAAACAGCCGTCCGGGTATCGGTTCCACCTTCAGTGTCTTGCTGCCGGTCATTGACGACGTCGATATCGTAACCGAAGAAAATAAATCACCGGCCACCACAAAAGGCCACGAACGCATCCTGTTGATTGATGATGAAGAGCAAATCATCGATATCGGACAAAGGCTGCTGGAACGCCTGGGCTATAAAGTCACCTGCAAAACCGACAGCCAGGAAGCACTGGAGGAGTTTGCCGCCCAACCGGAACGCTTTGACCTGGTGATCACGGATATGACCATGCCCAAGCTGACAGGCGATCAACTGGCACGCAAAATGATGGAGATCAATCCCCGGGTGCCGGTGGTTTTATGCACCGGTTTTAATGAAACCATCGACGAGGAAAAGGCACTGGCCATGGGAATTGAAAAATTTATCATGAAGCCCATGGTCAAGGATGAACTGGCAAACACCATCCGCACCGTTCTGGATGAGCGTAAAGAAGCTTTCTACAACTGAACGCCCCCCGGTAAAAACATTTCATTTCCAGCGGTCCAATTTTCTGCTTTCTTTTTTCCTTCCAATACGCTATTTTTGCAGAAAATACATTGGGGGTGTAATCCTTAAACCCTACTCATACCAAGGAAACGCTATGACGCTGGGAGGCCGGAAAGCGATGAGGCTTTTTATCCTTACTTAAGCTTTCCAGCTTCCTGGCATTCTGGCCCGCCGCAGGCGGTTTACCCTGAACCAATTTTTTTAATATGACATTTCACAGCCACGACTTTGTTGAAAATTACAGCGGCCTGGTGGGATTCGGCGCAGATCGCGAAACCGATGAAAATACGATCATCTACTATCTTCAAAAATTTTCCGACGACCAGTTCATGTCCGTCATCACCAAACGAATGACAGATGCGGAACTCGAGGAAATTTTTGAGCTGATTCACCGCATTATGAAAAACCACCTGTCTGAATCTGAATACCACCGCCTTTTTCTCAAGGAGGAACATCCCCATTGACGGGGGGTGGATAAAAATGGAAAAGGGTTAAGAGGCCAGCATCGCTTTTGCCGGCGCCAGGGTGTGGATGGAGTCAACCAGCTCACGCAGGGGAAAGGGTTTCTGCAAAACCAGGTCAAAGTTATCGGCTTCCTGCATCCAGGGGGTGCCGGAGATCGCGATGACGGGAACCGCCTTTTTGTCCGATTGGCGGATATGCTGCACCACTCCATTACCGTCAATGCCCGGCATGCGGATGTCGGTAATCACGATGTCGTAGCTGCCGCCATCAAATTTCTGGATTCCCTCATTGCCATTATCCGCTGTTTCGACATTGTGCCCGAACTTCGTCAGGGCCTGGCGGATGATCTGCAGAATCCCTTTCTCATCATCAATAACAAGAATTGTGCACATGGTTTTCTCCGGAATTTTGGATGAACCGCTTGACCAGTATTAATAGTCCAATTCTATCCGATGGCAAATCCGCTGTCAACAATATATTGTGGGTTAAGGAAGATATATATACAATATACAGTGGTTACACAAGTATGAAATGATGCCGCCACCTTCCATCTGGTTCAGGTCGCCGGGGGTGTAACAGGCGGTGTGGGGGTGGCCCGGCCAATCAGTTATGAACATTTGAGGATTGAACCGATTATTTAATTTGTTTACAGGGATCTCTTGCGACTGTCAAACCGGGTTAGCCAGTTTTCCCGGGTATTTCGCAAAGGGTTATCGACAATATCCAGCTGACTGAAATCAATGAAAATATCTCTGACCTTTCAGCCAGGCCATGAAAATAAAAGGCTCAGCAGGAAAAAGAATTTATCTATTAATTCCGGTCAGATCGATCGTTATCAACAAGTTATCAACAATTTTCTTTTTGACCAAAATCTTTGAAAATCTCTTTTTTTCAAGAATTTTCCAAAAATAAAGCCACACTATCAGTGCCGGTATCCGAGCGCACAACAAAAAAAGCGCCCTGAAAACCGGGACGCTTTGATGCCGAATGATAAAATACTTTGGCCGTTGCCGGTGGCTTGTCAGGACGCAACTCTAAAAGCGAAGCCTAGATATTTTTCTATCCTTTCTTTGCGCTCTCTGCGAGCTCGGCAGTAAATTTTTTTCGATTCCGTCATACCTTGTATTTTCCGAAATCATCCGGGGACAGGTTGGCCAGGTAGTCAGCCCATTTTTTCCCCTCTTCACTGGTGTCGACCACCTCGGCGGTCTCATCGCTGATTTTCGATTTTTTCATCACCACGTCTTCAACGTAAATAGGGGCGTCAAACCGCAGTGCCAGCGCAATGGCGTCACTCGGGCGGGCATCCATATCAA
>JAOZPY010000173.1 GCA_029932495.1 Desulfobacterales bacterium | reverse complement strand
CCGTAGGTCGCCCGTTCGAATCGGGCCGGGCGTACCAGTAATATCAAGGGGTTATGATATTTTAGTGAGTGCTTTTTTTGTTATAATAAGGCCGCAAGCGGGCACAATATATCATCGGTACTATTTTAGCCTGCTGATATCGTAACTTAATTTGTTGAAGACCTAAGGATTTTCAATCCTCTGTCCCGCGCAACAGCAACGGACGATTCGACATGATATATGCAAAAACCGTAAAGTGGTGGCAGGAGCTGTGAATAATTAAAGTCTGCGTTTGCCTTTTTGTCTGTAACCCTTAAAAGTCAAACGTAGACTTGAGCCGCTCTTTTTGGGAATGGACAGTTAAAAATGTGGCTTTGAAAGAAGGATAAAAAAGGCGGGTATTTCTAGAGGATTTGGTTAACGAAAGGAATATCATTTTTCATACTCAGGCACGAAGTCATAGAACACCCTAATTTATAGGATTCGAAGTGTAAGTGAAAATCTCAAAATAATTCCTCCAAAGGCCAGGAAAACGCCTTTATAGCCTTGCCCCCCATTTTTTTATGCAATGAAGTTAAGGCCTCGAACATGGCTTGTTCCAATGCTTCGTCAACTCCCATCATTACCGCACAGTTAAAACCGGGCCAGACTGCATCGTCAAATTTGGGATCTGAACGTTCTCCTTTGCCCAATACCCGATCCCACTTGGTGTACCCGGCCACACAACATGTGGTAAGGGTTTCCATCACTTCCTCATCGAAATCCACATCATAAATCAACAGCAACATTTTCATGATTTTAATCCAAACGCTGTTTTCTGCTTTCCAGCATGAAATAGATGGTGGGTACCAAGACCAGCGTCACCAGGGTGGAAGCCGACAGTCCCCCGAGCATGGTGATCCCCAACGGGTTCCAGGCCTCCGCACCGACGCTGTCGGCGGTTGCCATGGGCAGCATGCCGAAAAAGGTGGTCATAGTCGTCATGAGCACTGGTCGGAGGCGGTTGCGGCCGGCCCGGGTAACGGCCTGCAGCAAGGGCTGCCCGCGCTTCTGAAGCAAATGGATGTAGTCCAGCAGCACAATGGCATTGTTCACCACGATGCCCATGAGCATCACCACCCCCATAAATGACATGATTCCCAAAGAGGTGTCCGTTAAGTAAAAAGCATAAAGTACCCCGCTGAAGGCAAAGGGAACCGAAAACATGATAATAAGCGGGTCGCGCAAATTTCCGAAAAGTGCAGCCATCACCATATACACCAGAAGGATGCCGATGATCAAAAGGGTGGTCAGGTCTCGAAACGCTTTTCTCTGTTCCTCCACGTCTCCCCCGAACTGGGTTGAAATCCCCGGCGGTGTGCCGATGGCGGCAAGTTGCTGTTTCAAATCTGCCGTGACCGCCCCCAATGAGCGCTGGTAAGTATCCGCCTCGACTTTGACGATATTCTGCCGGTTTTTTCTTTCAATCTCAATGGGACCTTGCCCGCTTATAATGCGGGCCACGTTTTTCAGTTTGATCATCCGTCCGTCCGGGGTAATCAATGGGACCTCGGGCAGGTTTTTCAGGCTGTTTTTGTCTTTTTCAGTTAAACGGGTAAAAATATCGAAATTATCGCCGGCATCCCTGAACTGCGTGGCCTCCATGCCGTAAAAATAATTGCGCAGGGAGGTGGCAATTGTAGCTGTATTAAGCCCCAAATTCGCCGCCTTGAGCCGGTTTATCACCACCCACATTTCCGGCCGGGGATCCTTTTGGCTGATGTCGATGTCCACCAGTCCCGGAATTTTCTCCATGATAGACTTTACCTTGAGGGCATAAAGCATATTGGCATTCAGATCCGATCCCTGAATTTCCAGGGAAACGGGTTTGCCGGCCCCCATTAAAATAGACGTAATGACGTTCTGGGCCCGCACCTGAATCCTGCTGATGCCAGGTATTTTTCGCACCCGCTCCCGCAAGGCGGCGGCAATGTCTTCAGCCGAGCGGCTTCTTTTGTCGCGGCCCACCAGTTTCAGGCCGATGATGCCGACATTAGGCCCCTGGTCAAAACCCATCGCCACCCCGATACCCTCTTTGGTCTCGCCGTCAAAACCGTAGGAATGCCGTAATTCCTCAGGCCGGATGACCTGATTGATGTTTTTAAAGATCGCCTCTTGCACCGCATTAGTCTCTTCTATGCGGGAGCCTTCCGGAAGACGAAAATTGATGTTGACCTCCCCGGTGTCGACGGTGGGGAAAAAAGAGGTTGACAAAAAGGGAAGCAGGGAAACACTGCTGATAAAAATAAATACGGCCAGCAAAACTACCGTTTTACGGTGGCTCAGTGCCCATTCCAGAATCCGGGTGTAAGCATCCTCCACAACTTCCAAGATACGCTCCGATGCGGCATACAGGCGGCCGATGGCCCCTTTCCTTTTTTTCAGGCTTTCGGGGGTGGCCGTAATCAGCCGCGACCCCAGCATGGGTGTGAGCATCAGGGCTGCCAGCAGCGAAACCACCAGAGTCACCACGAGCACAAAACCCAGTTGTTTGAATATGATCCCAGCAAACCCCGTTAAAAACATCAGAGGTACAAAAACCACCACGGTGGTCAGGGTGGAGGCGGTGATGGCAAGCCCCATCTCACTGGCTCCGAACATGGCGCTGGTCTTAATGCGCCCACCACGTTCGATATGGCGCACCATATTTTCCAGCACCACAATGCCATTGTCCACCACCATGCCCGAGGCGATGGCCAACGCCATCAGTGACACCAGGTTGATGGTATAGCCGAACAGATAAAGAAAGATAAAAGCGCCGATCAGTGAAAAGGGAATTGTTAAGGCAATAATGAAAACGGTCCGCAAACGGCGCAGGAAAAGCAGGGTGACCAGCACGACGAAGGCAATACCGTAAAAAAGAGTGGTCCTCAGATTCTTAACCGAAGTCAAAATATCTTCCGAGGTGTCCATGATGATATTGATGCGCACATCCGGCGGCAGCGTGGTTTTAAATTCTTCAAGTTTGTTTTTGACCCGGCGCACCACCGCCACCGTGTTTTTGCCGGTTTGTTTCTGAAGAATGAGCACCATGGCTGGCTTGCCGTCCCCCCAGCCGTTGACGTCCTGAGGTTCATAGCCGTCTTGGACCCGGGCTACATCTTTGAGGTATACCGGCCGATTTTTAAAATAGCCGATGACGGTGTTGGCGATCTCCCGGGCCGATTTGAACCGGCCGGGTACCCGTACAAAATAGTCCTTGGCCCCCGATTTGATATTACCGGCCGGCAGGTTGAGGTTTTCAGCGGCCAGCAGCTGGTTGATCCTGGATAGCGCCAGGCCATATCCTTGAACCCGGGCCAGATTAAAATAGACATTGATCCGCCGCCGCAGCCCGCCGTGCACAATTACCGCTCCAACGCCCGGCACCCGCTTGAGCCCGTCAACGACCTGCTTGTCGGTCAGGTGGTATAACCGGGGCCATGACTTCTCCCCGCTGATGGTCATAAACATGATCGGGGCTGTGGCACTGCTGAATTTGAAAAGAATCGGCTTTTCGGCATCATCCGGAAGTTCGCGTTTGGCCAGCTCCAGCCGATCCCGGATATCGTTGCTGGCCACGTCCAGGTTGGTCCCCCAGTCAAATTTGCAGACGACCAGCGACAAATTGTCCAGGGACTTGGAAGTCAGGGTATCCAGGTTGTTAACCGTATTGACCTGATCTTCGATCGGTTCAGTAACCTCGGTCTCCACATCCAAGGCGCTGGCCCCCGGCCAGGATGTCAGAATCGAAATTACCGGCGGGTCAATATCCGGCAGCATGTCGATACTCAGCCGGGTCAGGGAGAATAGTCCAATAATGCTCAAAGCCAGAAAAAGCATCAGGGTTGCCACCGGTTGTTTGACGGCAAATTCGGGCAGTTTCATAAGCCTTGCTTTGCACCTCCCTTAACCGTCACCGGCAAGCCGTCTTTCACCCGATTCTGCCCCTTGACAATCACCTGCTCGCCTGCTGCCAACCCTGCCTTGATTTCCGCCAGATTTGCCTGGATCAACCCGATTTGGATGTTTTTCAGGACGGCTCTGGAATTTTGCACCGTATAGACATAATAACTGCCGGTTCCGGGCAATCTGAGAAGAGCGTCTTTGTCAATCGTCACAGCCGTTCGGTTTCCCAGCTGCAGGCGTATATTGGCGAACATGCCGGAGCGCAGCGTGAGGTCTTCATTGGGGACGAAAATTTCGAACTCACCGGTGCGGGTTGTCGGATCGAGAGTCGGATTGATGACGGCAACGGTTCCATGAAAAACTTTGTGCGGGAAGGCATCCACTCGGATCTCTGCTTTCAATCCCTTTTTGATGGATGGATAATCCTGCTCGGATACGCTGGTGATGATTTTTACGATTTTTTCATCCGAGACCCGCACAATCGGTTTCTTGGCGTCGGACATACTGCCCGCATCCACGTAACGGGCGGAAATGTAACCCGCAATCGGCGATACAACCTGATGATCCTTATGCAGAATTTTAAGAAGATTAACAGATGCCTGCGCTCTTTCTATCAAAGCCAGCGCAACCTTTTTGCCCGCAAGCGCTGCCTCATACTGGCTGTTAATCTGGTCCAATTTTTGCTGAGACATGGCCCGGGTTTTCACCAGTTTTGCAATGCGGCGGCGGTCTTTGCCGAGCAAAGTAAGCTGGGCTTCCACTTCGATTAATTTTGCGTTTGCGGAACTCAGCGCCGCTTCGCCTTCCCTGATCTGGGCTCTGATCATCTCATCGTCCAGGGTGGCGATCAGCGCTCCGTTTTCAACGAAATCGCCCTTTTCAACCAGGATGCTTTCAATGATTTTGCCAGAAATTTTCGGGTGGACATTGACCTCCAGCCTTGGGCGGATATCACCGGTTTGCTCCAGAGTCACATGCAGCCGTCTGATTGTGGCCGTAACGGTTTCCACCGGGATGGGATTTTTATCCGCAACCTGTGTTTTTTGGCGGGTCTTGAATTTCCAGTAGCTATAGACGGTCACTGTTCCGAAAACAAACATAATGATCAGGGCAATGACCAGTCCGGTTTTTCCCTTTGATGCGGTATTTTTTTTCATCAGCGTGTTTTCCAGTTCGGTTGCTAACCGGCTACAGCGTTTTGTTACTTGGTATGTTTTATCTCCGCAAAACCGGATAACCGATTTTTCCTCTCAAATAGCATGATTATCGACGCCGGATTTCAATCTTGCCGTTGACTTAAGCGAAACATTAACATATTATCATTAAGTGATTACTCAATCAAACAAAATTATAAACCATATCCCCCAAAAAATTCAAGATACATGGCCATGAGTAAAAAAGAAGCGATTTTAAATGCCGCCATTGATCTGTTTGCTGAAAAAGGCTTTAGCGCAACTGCGACCTCTGCAATTGCAAAAACGGCCGGTGTGGCGGAAGGGTTGATTTTCCACTATTTTCAAAGCAAAAATGGCATCTTGGCTCATATCCTGATTGACATGCTTGGAAATTACATTGAAGGCGCAAAAAATGAAATTAGTAGCAACCGAACCGGCCTTGAGGCCATTGAAAATTTTATTCTTTTTCATTTCCGTTTTAGCAAAAAGAAGTCTAAGGAGGTGGTGGTACTGACCCGCGATTTTCCGACCGATCTTCTACAGCCAGGTTCGGTCTATCGGGAAGAAATTACCGCCCGTCTGAACCTTTCGTTGAACTTAGTGAAAAATTGCTTAAAGAAAGGACAAAAAGACGGATCAATCCAAAAAGTACCCATTGAGAAAACCGCATTCATTATTCAAGGGATGCTCATTGGTGCGCTGCATCTCAAATTAAAAATGCCAAATACGCCCGAAATGTCTTTGATAGCCACCGAAATCTTGAATTTTTGCCGTCGAAGCCTGGCTGCCAAAAGCTAACCATATTGATCAAGGAGGCGCTGGCATGAAAAAAATACTGGATATAGAAGGGACGTTTGATTTTTTTTCAGGAGAAATAATCGGCGATATATTACGGCTTGACTTTGAGAAAAATATTATGTCCCATGCCGCCGATTTGAATGCCAAGCTTGATGAAGTCGTAAAAAGTCCAATTTTTTCGCTCCGCAAGCCTTTTCGGGAGCCGTTCAGGGTTTCGCTAAACTTCAAGAACTCGTCGCAAGCTCCTCAAACAGCTTGAAGTTTTTAACGCTCAACCCTTCACAGCTCTTTTTCCGAAAAGGGTTGATGTCGCTCGAAAATGACTTTTTACG